>NZ_ATXH01000006.1 GCF_000421585.1 Thermodesulfatator atlanticus DSM 21156 | reverse complement strand
AGGAGTTTGCAGCCTAACTAAAAGGAATGGAAACTTGTGGTGGTTGCAATGATTCTGAATGCACTGAAGTTGTTTGCAGCCTAACTAAAAGGAATGGAAACAGGCAAATATAAAGATTGGCGATGTTTATTTGAAAGTTTGCGCCTAACTAAAAGGAATGGAAACGTAGGAAAGTAGCGAATAAAAGGAGGCTCTATAATGGACCATATTGGAGCAAAAATCAAAAAACTCATGCAAAGAAGAGAACTCACTTATGAAAAGCTTGCCAAGCAGGCTGGCATAGCCAAGCGCACACTCGAGCTTGCCATTTCCGACCCTGGTGGCCGCACGCTTGCCACCATGGAAAAAATTGCCCGCACCCTTGGAGTGTCTTTAGTCCATCTAATTGAACCTGCCCCTCTATGGGAAGAAGAAGGGACAGGTCCTCGCAAAAAAGTCTATGCCCGCATAGACGAAAAAACCTTAGAGTTCCTCAAAAAGCGGGCAGAAGATTGTGGCACTATTCTTAGTGCCTACATAGACGAAATTCTTTCTCAAGCCGCACGTATGTATCGTGTGCAGTGCGGCGAATGCGAAGGAATTTTTTGGGTTGAAAGGGAAAAACCCTTCTGCAGGTGTCCCTACTGTGGGACAGTTGTAGAAATATGTTCGGGTTTGCAGCCTAACTAAAAGGAATGGAGCCCTTCGGTGATCCTTTCTAAATAGACTACCTGGGTTTTCATATGCGACGAGACCTTTGCAAAACTACAAAAAAGAGTTGTAAGCACAACCGCTAGGGATCCGTTCCCATTTTTCGTTTTCGAAAAATAGGAACGGATCCTTGGCAACGTCGAGCCTTTAATGCCCCCAGTCCTGTGACAAAGATCTTAAAGGGACAGGCCAACCAAAGAGTTCCTGAGATCCCATGGCGACTATGTTGTCAGGCCGAGACTCCTTGCCGAATAAAGAGTGTTCCCATTATGATTCAATAACATGATTGAAATTCCTGAAACCTGGGAAAAAGCTGCCAGAGAAATCATTAAAAACAGACCTGAAAAGGTCCTGCTTATCGGCGGTATTGATGTTGGAAAAAGCACTTTTTCATTTTTCCTGATAAAAAGGCTCCTTGAGGTGGGAATCTCGCCTGCCCTTCTTGATGCTGATGTTGGTCAAAAAGACGTTGGCCCACCTACCACCATCGGTTTAAAACACTTCGCAGACCTATCCGAGCTTGAGGCAAAGCGGCCTTTCCCTGCAGAAAAGATCTACTTTGTAGGGGCGAACACCCCGGTGGGTCATTTGCTCCCGTTGGTGGTGGGCACCGGGCTTCTAATGCGCGCAAGCAAAGCTGAAATAACCATTATCAATACCACCGGCCTGGTGCGTGGCCCTGGCGTTGCGCTTAAAACCTTTCAAATAGAAAACCTTAAACCTGAACTTATCCTTGCGTTTCCCAGGGAAAAGGAACTTCAGCCCATACTTCAAGGGGCAAAACACCTAAACGTTATGACCCTTGAAATTCCCGAAAAGATTACCCCTAAAACTATTGCCGAAAGAAAAAAACGCCGGGAGGAAGCCTATCGACGATACTTTGAACCTGGCACTTTGAGGCAATTTTCCTTGAAAGAATTGAGTGTTCAACGCCCAAGAAAGCTTACCCCCAATCTTTTATGTGCTCTTTCAGACGGAGAAAATCACCTGGGCCTGGGGATCATCCAGGAAGTAACAAGAGAGAGCCTCAAAATTTTTACTCCGGTTTCAGCAGAAAACATAAAAGCTATTGTTTGCGGTTCGCTTGAGCTTAAGCTTCCTGGAGAAGAAATTACCCCTGCTCGTAAAGCACCTTCCCCATCTCGGAAACATCGTAACCACCCAAGGAGGCCACCCTCTCTCTATAAGCCTCAGAGGAAAGCAAGGCTGAGATCTTTTGCCAGAGGTCTGATGCGGAAAAATCCTTCCGCACGCAGAGGTCGTATCGCTCCCGGAAAAGGGGAACAAAATCAAGCCCAAGAAGCCGCGCCGCTGCAAGAATCCCAAGCCCCACGTCAGCCCGACCAGTAGCCACCGCAATGGCCACCCCAAGGTGGGTGTTTTCCTCGGTCTCGTATCCGGCGATGTGTTGCGGCGAAAGGCCAAGTTTTTCCAGGTGATAATCAAGCAAGACCCTTGTCCCTGCACCTTTTTGGCGATTTATAAAACGCACGTCCTCACGCACAAGGTCTTCAAGGCCTTTTATGTTTTTAGGATTCCCTCTGGGGAGGATAAGCCCCTGCTCCCGATAAGCAAAATGAACTAGGATCAAAGGGGTTTCTGGCAAATAACGCTTGATATAAGGAACGTTGAAGTCTCCGGTCTCAGGGTCAAAAAGGTGGGTGCCACCAAAATGGCAAAGCCCATCACGCAAGGCCAAAAGCCCGCCAAGGCTCCCTACATGAGCAAAGGAAAGATCAAACTCCGGGGCCTCTTTTTTCAGAAACTCTGTAAGAATGTCAAGGGCTATGTCATGGCTTCCCACCACTAAAGCGGCTTTAGACAAATCTTTTTCTGGGCGCAGTATTTCAAGCTCACATTCTGCTCCCTGAGCAAGGCCCTCAAGCTCTTCGGGAATCTCACAAAGGGCATCAGCCCGCGTAAGGGTGGTAATGGCCCCGGCTCCTCTTTTAAGGTGGATGAAAACTTTGCGCTGAGAGACCTCTCCAAGCTTTACGCGTAAGAACTCTCGCGTACCAAGACGCGAAGGGATTTTGCGCCCCGCTTTAGCACGCACTTTAGGACGCTCAGGAAGCCTTACTCCAAACATTTGCTCAAAGGCAGGCTTCATGAGCTTTTCAAAGGCAAGGATAGCTGAGACGGGATACCCGGGCACGCCGATAACTGGCTTTGGGCCAAGTCGCCCGAAAAGCGCAGGTTTGCCCGGCATCATGGTTACGCCATGAAAGAAAAGCTCGCCTTCTTCCTCTATCAGGCTTGCCGTGTAATCTTTGGCCCCTGCTGAAGAGCCTGCCAATATGGCAATCAGGTGAAAATCCTCTGAAAGAGCTTGTTTTAAAGCCGCCTTAAGAAGCTCGGGTTTGTCTGGAACAATATCAAAGACCTGGGCAGTGCCGCCCCATTCTTCCACCAGAGATGCAATCATAGCGGAGTTAAATTCCACGTTTAAGCCCCTGGCAAGATCCTGAGGGGTAGCCTTCTCCGGGGTAATCAGTTCGTCTCCAGTAGGAATAATGGCTACCCGCGGGCGTTCTTTCACCAGGACTTCAAGATGCCCGGTGGCAAGAAGGGCTCCGACATCCCAGTAAGTTAGAAGATGCGAAGAAGGGAAAAGAAGCTCACCTTCTACCACGTCTTCACCGATCTTACGCACGTGCTGCCAGGGAAAGGCAGGAGACATTATTTCCACTTCGTCTTCTGAGACCTGATGCACCTCTTCCACCATGATGACCGCGTCGGTTTCAGGAGGAAGAGGCTCCCCAGTGTTTACCCAGAAGGCCTTCCGACCAACTTTTAAACGCAAGGGATTTGACTCGTGGGCACCAAAAGTGTTGTCTGCCCGCACGGCAATACCGTCCATGGCAGCGGCGTTATATGCCGGAACCGAGCGCTTAGCATAAATGGCCTGTGCGGTAACACGGCCACGGGCCTTGCGCGACGGAATTTTTTCGGCTTTAAGGAATTCCGCCCAGGGAAAGGCAGATTTGATGATTTCAAGGGCCTCAGCAAGGGGCTTTTTTCTCAAATAGATTTTTCTTTTCATGGCGATATGTTTTTAATACGATGAGCTACCTTTGCAAAGGCTTGAAAAAAATTTGTATAGAATGAGATCGCCCAAAAGTATAAGTCGCTTAGCAATGACAATCTATCTGGCAAAATAGACGTCCTTAATTTATAATCAAATTATGTATTACGATATTGCTTCAAAAGTTGTTCTTTCTCATTGTAAAGAGCCTTTTCTTACTTATTTTTGTAATCTTCCAGTAGAAAAGGCGTCTTTAATTGATCCAAGGCCTCAGGAAACCCCCTCCCTCAGAAGATCTGACTTTGTCCTTAAGACCACTCTTTCTGACAATACTGAAATTCTCGTTCTTTTAGAATTTCTTTCTGCTTGGAAAGATGAGATCCCGTTAAGAACTCTTGAATGTCGTTCGCGCCATATTCTTCAAGAAAATCTTCCCGTAAAAACTTTTTTAATTCTTTTTATCCCTTCTCAAAGAGCTGTAAATTTTTACAAAGACGAAGAAGTGAATTTTAAGTTTAATCTTATTAAATTGTATGAAATCCCCGCTGAAGAGATTATACAAAAAGGCCCGGAGTGCTTATTCCCCTTCTTACCTCTTTTTAAAAACGGAACAAAATATATTGATGAAGCAGAAAAAAGAATTTATCAGGCAGATATTCCGCGACAAAGCAAGGCCGATCTTCTTACCGGAATGGCCATATTAGGGGGTCTTGTTTCAGAAAATATCCCTTTAAAATTAATTAAAAGAAGGAGAGATATCATGATAGAAAGCGCTGCTTATGAAATCATAAAGCGCGAAGGATACGAAGAAGGATTGAAAGAAGGAATACAGCAGGGAATTCAGCAGGGAATTCAGCAGGGAATTCAGCAGGGAATTCAACAGGGAATTCGTCAGGGATTGCTAAAAGCCATAGAACTCGGGCTAAAACTCAAATTTGGGATCGAGGGTTTGAAGTTATACCCTGAAATAAAAAAGATTGAAGACGTAGCCCTGCTTGAAGTCATAAGTGAGGCCATTGATACTGCCGAAAATATATCTGATATCAAAAAATTGATCTCTGAAGCTTAGCAACCAATTTTTCCCCTCTAAAATTCGAGTAGCTATTTGGCAAATCGGTTTTTAAAATCACTATCCGTGAAAAAAGAAGCTATGGAAGAATATTTGGTAATACCTAAAAGACTCGCGCGCATGCGCCAGGTGCTTGAAAAGCGACAACCGGACCTGCGCGTTTTTTTAGAAAGGGTTGTCAATTATCACAACGTAAGCGCTATTTTACGCACGGCAGATGCAGTGGGCATCCTTCACGTGCACTATTTTCACGAAGGCCAACTCCCTATAAATGACGCTATTTCCTGCGGAGCCCACCGCTGGCTCATACTTCACCGGGAAACTGATGTAAAAGAGGCCCTTTTAAAACTCAAACACCAGGGCTTTCAACTAGTGGCCACGGGACTTTTTCCAGAAACCATTGACTTCCGCCAAGTGGATTACACCAGGCCAACAGTCATTATCGTAGGCCATGAGCTTGAAGGCATTTCTGCCACTGTGCGCGAGCTTGCAGACTTTACCGTTAAAATCCCCATGTACGGTATGGTGCAAAGTCTAAACGTGTCAGTGGCCACAGGGGTGGTGCTTTATGAAGCTGAACGCCAGCGCCGGGAAAAAGGCCTTTACCAAAAGTGCCACCTGAGCGAAGAGGAAATTGCCGCTATCCTTGAAGAATGGGCATATGAGAGGGTAATAAAAGACAAAGCCCGTGGCAGAATGCGTTCATGAATAAAAGCGAAAAGATCATCAAGCTTACTGCTACCCCTGAAGATCAAGGAAAACGACTGGACGTTTTTTTAGGTGAAAAAATCCCTGAACTCACCCGTTCCCAGGCCAAAAAGCTTATAGAACAAGGCCGGGTCAAAATTAAAAAAGTAAAAAACCCAAGGCCCAAACATAAAATCCAGGGAGAAGAAGAAATAGAAGTCTTTATCCCTGCCCCTGCTACCCTGGAGATTACCCCTCAGGAACACGTTCCCTTTGACATCATTTACGAAGACAGCCACCTCGCCGTGATAAACAAACCTGCCGGGGTGGTGGTGCATCCTGCAGCCGGGCATTATGAAGAAACTCTTGTCCACGGGCTTTTAGCCCGTCTAAAAGGTCTTTCTGGCATCGGGGGTGAGCTTCGCCCGGGCATTGTCCACCGCCTTGACAAAGACACCTCAGGGCTTCTGGTAGTAGCCAAAGACGACCAAACCCACCAGGCCCTAACCAACATGTTCAAAGCACGCCAGGTAAAGAAAACCTACCTTGCCCTGGTGCACGGGATCCCGCATGCAAAATTTGGTGTCATCAAAAAACCCATTGGCAGGCACCCGGTAAACCGCAAAAAAATGTCTGTACACGCCAAAGTAGCCCGTGAGGCAGAAACAATTTACCGGATAAAAGAAACCTTCCACAAAGCAAGTCTCCTTGAAGTGGAACTCAAGACCGGACGCACCCATCAAATCAGGGTGCATCTTTCCTCAATAGGGCATCCCATTGTTGGAGACGAACTTTACGGAGGCGCCAAGCCCCACGGCCCAAAAGCCAAACGCCAGATGCTCCATGCCTGGCGACTTTCCTTTAAACATCCGATAACTGGTGAGGAGCTAAGTTTTGAAGCCCCTTTGCCAGAAGATTTTGAGGAACTCCTAAATGAGTTGCGAAGACAAAAAGCCGCTTAAAATCGCGGTAACAGGCCCACCTGCCGCAGGCAAAAGCACTATTTTGCGCATGTTTGCTGAAGAAGGCGTGCCTGTTTTTTCTGCTGACGAAGAGGTTCACAAGCTCTCAAGACCCTGCCAAAAGGGGTTTCATCAAATAATTGCAAAGTTTGGCGAGGAGTTTTTAACCCCTGGCGGAGAGCTTGACCGCAAAAGACTCCTTAAAGCCATGCTAAAGGACAAAAAACTTAAAAAGGCCCTGGAAGGGATCTTTCATCCCCTAGTAAAAGATCGCCTTATCAAGTGGGTTAACGAAAACCAGGGAAGTTCACGTCTTATTGCGGAAATCCCTTTGCTTTACCAGGCGGGGTGGGAAGTTTTTTTTGACAAAGTTATTTGGGTAACTGCTCCAGAAGACGTCCTTATTGGCCGCTTGACCCAAAGGCTAGGGGATGTCTCCCTCGCCAGGGCTCTTATCACGCGCTATTTTGAAGATATGCCCCGAAAAATTTTTTACGACCTTAAAATTGATGGGACTATATTGCCAGAAAAAATCAAAAAGAGGCTAAAAGAACATGATCTCTTATGAAGAGGCTCAAAAACTTATCACTGAACACATAGCTCCCCTTAAGACCACAAAGCTTCCTGTGTGGGAAGCCGAAGGCTTTGTCCTTGCCGAGGACACCTATGCCCGGATAGATGTCCCCAGTGTTTCGGTTTCGCTGAAAGATGGCTTTGCCGTGCGCGCTAAAGACGTAGCAAATGCTTCGCAAGAGACCCCGGTAAGGCTTAAGCTTCTTGGAGAAATCTTTGCAGGCGGTGAAAAAGGCCTGGTACTTAAGCCTAAAACCTGTATTCGTATAACCGCCGGAGCCCCGGTGCCTGAGGGCGCTTCTGCTGTGCTTGCCGAAGAATTCGCAAGGGCAGATGGCGATACTGTCCTTGCTTTTGCAGATGCCCCGCCCGGCAAAAACATACTTCCCCGCGGTCAGGACCTCACCAGAGGAAAACCCCTGCTTCCCAAAGGGACTTTGCTTTTTCCGCCTGAAGTAGGGCTTCTTGCAGGTGCGGGATTCGGGGAAGTCGAAGTTTTTGCTAAGCCCAAGGTGCATATTCTTGCTACAGGCGATGAGGTGGTTGCCCCGGGGCAGCCGCTTTCTGAAGGGAAAATTTACGCCAGCAACCTGGTAACTCTTTGTTCCTGGTGCAGGCATTTTGGCTTAGCAACCACATACGCCGTAGAAAAAGACGAAGAAGGTGTCATCCGCGCTCACATGGAAAAAAGCCTTGCCGAAACCGATGTGTTAATAACTAGCGGTGGCGCCTGGAAAGGCCCAAAAGATTTAGTTCACAGGGTGCTCAAGGCCCTTGGCTGGGAAGAGATTTTTCACTACGTGCGTATTGGCCCGGGAAAGGCGGTTTCTTTTGGCAAGTTAGGCAAAAAAATTATCTTTTGCCTGCCTGGTGGACCGCCTTCTAACCAGATGGCCTTTTTAAACCTGGCTTTACCTGGAATTTTGCGTTTAGCTGGCTGGCAAAACGGACCTTTTCCTTGGGTCTTTGCAAAGTTAACCCAAAGCCTTTCTGGCCAGGAGGACTGGACCCAATTTTTCCTAGGAAAAGTATTCATCGAAAAAGACGAAATGTGGTTTGAGCCCCTGCCCCCCAAAAGTCGGCTTAGTTATCTGGCTAATGCTGAAGCCCTGGCCACTCTACCTGAAGGTAAAACCTCTTTGGAAGAAGGCGAAACAATCAAAATCAAACTGCTTAAGTGGCCTTTAAATGAATCAAGGGCATGTGGGAACAAGAAATCAGATGATAATGTTTAGTTCCAAATTCTTGACGGTGTCTGAAGACTCTTTATCTTTTGCGTTTTTGGCGTAAGTGGCCAAAATTTTTTGCATTTCTTTTTTTTGTATTTCCTCAAGGGCCTTCATAGCGAGCCTGTCTGCCTGGGCTGCTACCATGCGATCTTGTGCAGAAGGATTAGCAGGCGCAAGAGCCGCCCTTTTTATAGTTCTTGCCTTTTCAAGGGTAGCTTCAGGATCCCCTGGCACTGGCGACGTATCTATTTTTACTTCTCCTGCCACGGCATAATAATTCCCGTCAGGGCCACGTACATACTTGTAGTTCGCAGCCCCTCGTACATACCTGCCACCTGCTATCATGTGGGCCTGTTCATGGGCCCGCACTTCTTTGTCAATTCGTTTTAGCTTCTGGATAAGGCGCTGCTGCTCTGCCAGTTTTAGTTTTTGTTCCAGGGCTTGGAATTTGTCTGTTTTTTTAGAAGTATCATTGAGGGCGTTATCTGCCAGGGGAGGATCTTTGGCCTGCCCTTGGCTTAGGCCTAAAGAAAACACTGGAAAAGACTGTGGCAACAGTTTTAGCACACTTCCCATATAAAATTTTTCGTCAAAAAGAAGAGACAGTTTTAAAAAAACATATAGCACAAAATAAAAATGAGGCCGGTGTTGGAATCGAACCAACCAGCCCCTGCTCTCAGCAGGGGCCCGCAGGGTTTGCAGCCCTGGAGGAGCACCAGCTCCTTATACCGGCCTCCAATTTGCGCTACGGATTCCTAATTACTTCGTAAGTAGTCTGAATATCTTTCGAAGGCTTGAGATCCACTTCCATGTAAGCCTTGTAAATGAAGTTCAAACGCTCCCCATGCTGGGCTGGCGCAAGCAAGATGTCTCTACCCCTTGTTAGACGAATTCTGTTTTCGCAAAGATGACCGTAGAAATATTCCTTCTTTTCAGGGTGTTTAGCAGCCTCAGAGGCGTCAATGCCATAAAGCTTGCCATCAGGGAAGGCCCAAAGCCAACAGTGATAACCTTTAATCACTCCGCCTTTAGGAGGAATGGGAAGCCCCATATTAAAGACGACAGGTATCCCCTGGGCCCTGGCAAGAGCGGTGAAAAGGCTGTGAAAATCTGTGCAATTACCACGTTTGGCACTACAGGCCCAGATGGCATCACCTCTTCCCCATCCCTTGCCGCTTTTGTCGTATTTCATGTGAGATACAACGTAGTCGTAAATAGCACGCAGCTTTTCTTCTTGGGTCTTTTTGCCCTTGCAGATTTCATTAGAAAGGCTGGCCAAGCTTTCTATGGGAACAAGCTTATCAGAAAGCAAATACCTTACCGGCAAGCGCTCAGGCCAGGGAGTAGGTGCGACCTCTTTGCGCACCACTTTGGCGCGAATGATAATTTCGGCACCTTTTGGCAAAGGCCCTTCTTTGCGCAAATAGACAAATTTGTTGCCGTATTCAGGCTCTTTGGTCACCATGAAAGACATGGGGGCAGAAACATCAAGGCTCTCTACCTTTTGAAAATCATCATCAGGTGGGACGGGAATCCAGATTTCAATCAGCTTGGCCTTGGAAATAGGGCCAACTTTTACCTTTGCCTTAAGCAAATAAGTAGCTTCTGCTGCCAAGGCCTGCGTGGCAAAGGCAAACACCATAAAAATCAACCAGATTCCCAGCAAATACCTCTTCATAAACAAACCTCCTTAAATTTTTGAAATTTTTATACGCGTGCTACTGAAATCGGGGATACCCCCTAAAAGGTCCACCAAGGGAAGATTAAAAAGACTCTCGTCTAAACGACTAAGAACGTTAGGGTTAAAGCCTATTTTTCTTTTTTCATCCGGGATAAGGCGCATGCCGTCAAAAATCGCCGCACCCCCTAAAAAGACCTGGGAGCCGTTTTTAACTATTAAAGAAGAAGCTCCATGCTGGGTGTGTCCGTAATGAAAGGGATAAACGCTGCATCCAGGACGCACGAGAGAAGAAATCTTTACCTTTGCCTTTAAACCCTCTTTAAAAGAGCGGGACCACACCCTTACGCTTTGCCCGTCCTTTAAACCAAGGCGTTTGGCATCTTTTGGATTTAGTAGGAGATGAGGCTCTCCTTCGTAAACCAGGGCCTTACGATAGCAAATCGTTCGTGACTGGGTGTGAAGGGCCGTCTTGTGACTAATAAGCGTAAGAGGGAAGTCTTTATCAAGCTCTGCGATGCTACTACCAAAGGCGTCACGGGAGATTTCATAGCGTACGGTGCCCCAGAAAGGGTTCCCCGTTAGACTGTTGCGACTAAGAGCAAGTTTTTCGTTCCAAAGGCAAACCTTGGGGATCCCTGCTTTGAAATTCCCACGGGAGTCAAACACGGTATCAGACGGATAAAAGACCCCGCCACGCACAAGCACCGTGCATACCCTTTGCCATTCATCTTCAGGGAGCAAGTCTTCAAATTGTGCCACAAGATAGTTTTTGGCGACAAAGTCTTGTTCTTCCTTTGAGGCAGGCTTGACTTTGGCGTTATAAGCCAAGTTAGCGATCCCTCTCAGGTAGTAGTCTTCCGCCTGATAAAGAGGATAAAGGCCGTCTTTTCCAGGGATGGCCTTTGGGCCAAATCCTGGAAGCCCCAGATAAACCGCAAGGTCTATCAGGAAGGTTTCCAGGCAAAAGGGTCTGCCGTCTTTGGTCTGGCCGGTTTTAGGTAGCACAAGCGGTGTGCGCACCGCGGTAAACTTCTCGCCAGGGGCATGAGGTGTTAAAAAGCCATACTGCCCCTCAAGATAAGTAATGTCCGGGACAATGTAATCCGCGTAGATATTGGTTTCGTTAACGGTAACGTCAATGGAAACGTGCAAGGGGACTCGCTTAGTGCACTTGAGTGTTTCTATAAACCGCCTGCCGCCAGGAGTAGTGTAAACGGGATTGTAAAAATACGTAAAAAGGATCTTGGCAGGATAGGGATAGGCCTGGTCAATTCCTGCTAGAGCCGAAAGTGATAGCCCTCCTTTGGTAAAAGGAAACCACGGAAGCTTTGAGGGATAGCCATTTTTGCGAAACTCGCTTGTTTTTTCATAGGCGGCTTTTTCGCGCGAAATCTTTATCCCTTTAGGCTTTTTAGCTCCCGGGAATTTTTTAAGGTCATACAAGCCTTTGCGCCAGGGAGCCGCACCTTTCCCAGGGCAGAGGTAGCCGCCTTTAAGGTTCACATTGCCAGCCAAGGCATTTAAAAGCGCTATAGCGTAGCTGGCATAGGCCCCGCCTACATAGTTTCCGCCCCCGTGATAAGCAAAGGCCACACTTTTTGCACCATGCCTGGCAAAATCATGGGCAAGTCGTCTGATGGTGCCTTCGTCAACGCCTGATTCTTGCGCGTAAAAAGAAAGCGGATGCTTAAAAACCGATTCTTTAAAGAGCAAAAAGGCTGTTTTTACCTTTTTGCCAGAAACTTCGCCTTCCCATTCAAGTTGTGCGGTTAAACACTTGCTTGCCGGCACAAGGCGCCCGTCTTTAACCACCACCGGTTCATCACCAGAAAGACCTGGAAGGTCCTTGGCCCGCAAGAAACGGCCGGCTTCGTCTCCCTCAAGAACAACCAAATGGGTGGCGTTAGTGAAAACATTGCGTATTTTCTTTTTCGCGGCATCAAGACTGGGAATTGAAAGAAAATCCCTGTCAAAGAGCCCTTCTTCTAAGAGCACTCGTAAAATCCCCAGGGCAAGGGCACCATCCTTACCAGGTTTAACAGGGATCCATTCTGCGGCACTATGCGTAGCTTCATGGGCCCTGGGATCTATCACCACGAACTTTAGCTTGCCCTGGGCAACCCGGTCAGCAAGGATACTTCCCACAAAGGTGAGGCTTGGCTGAAGCGCAGCATAAAGGTTGGCCCCAAAGACCAGAATGTATTCGGCATTCAAGAAATCGGCTTTGAATTCTACCTGTTTGCCGTCGGAGAAAGCGTAGTTACCCATGCGAAAACCAAGACCGCAGATGTCAGTATGGCCGATACAGTTTTTGGAACCAACAGCCTGATTAACAAAACGCTTTATAAAGTGTTTACGCCCTGCTTGAGAGCGCCCGGTAATCCATATCAATTGGTTGCGCTTAGGACCAAGCTCCGGGGCGGAAGGGTCAATGGGCTTATCAGAGAGAACGTCTTTTATCCCGGGGTAATAAGTATCATCCCCAAGATGGGCAAAAAGTTTACCTCCCTCTGCGATCTCTTTAATCAAGGTCTCCCAGGAAATAGGCACAAACTTACCTGAACCCCTTGGGCCGTTTCGTTTAAGAGGGACCCGAATGCGATAAGGGTTTTTCAAATAGTCGTTATCAAAAAGCGGCTTGGCACAAATGCCTGCTTTTTCAAGAATCGCATCCTTAAGGGGAGTTTCGTAGGGAATATGTTTGCCTGCGCGGTTGTAAGGATGATAGGGGTTTCCTTCCACGCGGATGACTTCATCGTCTTTTACCCAAACCCGCAGGCCACACCTGGCATTACACGCAAGACAGGTGGTATAGGCAAGGCGCACACCTTCAGGGAGATGAGGCTCCTTTGCAATAAGATCGGGTTTATCAGGCGCTCCCTTGGGCACCGCTATGTTAAGATGACGCCTCAAAGCATCTAAAAGGGCTGGATTAGCAGCAAGAAGTTTGGCAAGGGCACCTGTTGGAGAAGCCAGGTTGCCAAAAACAAGGGCCCCTGAAGGACAAACAGCAGCACACCGGGGCCACTGGCCCTCTTTAACCAAATCAAGGCAAAGGTCACACTTGATCGCCTTTCCTTCAAAAAGAGAAACCCCTTGATAGGGACAGGCCTCCACACAATCACCGCAACCCACACAGCGTTCCTGATTTACTTCAACAACTCCAGAGGGAAGACGCGAGAGGGCCTTTTGCGCACAAGCTTCAACACAGGTGGGTTCTTGGCACTGCCGACAAACTTCGCGCTTAAAAGAAACTTTAACCTCAGGGGGCGTCCCCTCTTCGTAGGGGTTGAGCTTTAACACCATTTCTTCCGGCTCATAGCCCCGCTCAAGCTGACAGGCGGCCATGCAGGCCCTGCAACCCAAACAACGGGACTTATCCCAAATAAGAACCGGCCTAAAAGAGGCCTTGGCAAAAACCCTGGGGACCTCAAGAGAAGCTGCTACCCAACAAACAAAGCCCGCCACATTTAACTTTAAAAACTCTCGCCTTTTCATAGCACCTCCTCTTTTCTGAAACGAAAAAACTTTCTATATCGGAACAAAAAATTAGTCAAATAGTTTTTATCAATAAAAAAGCTGTTATTTATTGGCCAATCCTTTGAAAGGTGTCTATGGCAAAGCGAACTCCTGAAACGCAGTGTCAAAATTTGGTTAAGGCTTCAAAGAATTGATATTTCCGGGTATTTTTTGCAAAAAAGTGTAAAACTGGCTAAGATTTCGAAAGCTCTAAAAAAGGAGAGGTGAATCATGGCAGGACATTCTCATTGGGCCCAGATAAAGCGCAAAAAAGCTGCTCAAGATGCCAAAAGAGGGAAGCTTTTCACCAAACTCATTAGGGAAATAATGGTAGCGGCACGCATGGGCGGAGGGGATCCAAGTGCTAACCCAAGGCTTCGTGCTGCTATCCAGGCCGCCAAGGCAGCCAATATGCCCAAAGAGAATATCGAGCGTGCTATCCGCAAGGGCACCGGCCAGGAACCTGGCATGACCTGGGAAGAAGTGGTCTATGAGGGCTATGGCCCTGGCGGGGTAGCCGTGCTCATAAAAAGCGTAACCGATAACAAACGCCGCACGGTTTCTGAGCTTCGCCATATTTTTAGCAAATGCGGTGGGAACCTTGCTGAGCCAGGCGCGGTGGCCTGGGTGTTTGAACAAAAGGGCTTAATCATCGTCCCCAAAGAAGGCGCAGATGAAGAAAAGCTTTTGGAAGAAGCCCTTGAGGCCGGTGCCGAAGACGTGCGGGAATACGAAAGTGAATTTGAAATCATTACCCTCCCTCAAGACCTTGAAACCGTTAAAACAGCCCTTGAAAAAGCGGGTTTTAAGATAGACTCTGCCAAGGTGACCATGGTCCCAAAATCAACGGTGAAGCTTGAAGACGAAAAAACCGTGCAGCAAATGTTGCGCCTGATGGAAACCCTGGAAGACCACGATGACGTGCAACAGGTCTATGCCAATTTTGATATTCCCGACGAACTCATGGAACGCGTAGGTGCCAACATTTGATGCGCATTTTAGGCATTGACCCGGGATCCCAGGTAACAGGCTATGGAGTTATTGAAAGCCGCGAGATCCCTGTTGCCTGGGGCGTGATACGTTTAAAAGAAAAGACCCTTGCCGAACGGCTTTTAAGGATCCACCGCGAGATCTTAACCCTGATTGAAAAGTTTGACCCAGCGGCCGTAGCCTTTGAAGAGGTAATACCAGAGACCTTTCCCCGGGCAGCTTTAAAACTTGGCCAGGCGCAAGGAGCTGCCATAATCGCCGCGGCAAGCACCGGTAAAAGCATCTTCTTCTACCACCCCCTTGAGGTAAAAAAGGCCCTAACAGGCTACGGCAATGCCTCTAAAGAGCAATTACGCTACATGGTGAAAACTCTCCTTGGCCTTAAAGAAGATCTGCCCACCGACGCCTCAGACGCCTTGGCCGTGGCCATCTTTCACGCCCAGAAAATGAGGTTTACCCATGCTTGCCCAGGTTAAAGGGATAGTTGTCCGCAAGGGATTAAACAAAGTCTATGTGGCCACTGGCCCTGTTGTTCTAGAAATTTGCGTGCCCCAGGCTTTGCTCGCAAAACTCCCTGATGAGGGCCACCACTTAACCCTTTACGTAACCTTGCGTTTAAGGGGCGAAGTCCTTGAGCTCTACGGTTTTGAGGACTGGGAATCAAAAGAGCTTTTTGAAAAGCTGATAAGCGTCTCAAGCCTTGGGCCAAGGCTTGCCTTAAATATCCTGGGCGTGTTTAGCCCGGCACGCTTTGCCGAAGTGGTGGCTCAAAATGACCTTGAAAGCCTTTCTAAGGTGCCAGGAATAGGCCCGAGACGGGCTGAAAAACTCTGCGTTGAATTGCGTGCCAAACTTGGGTTTAAACCAGGAAGAACAAGCACCCTTTATAGCGAGGCCCTCACGGCCCTGCTTAACCTTGGTTTTGCAGAAAAAGAAGCAAGGCTTGCCCTTGAAAAGGTATTTAAAGAAGGGGAAGATTTAGCAGAGATTATCAAAAAAGCCCTAAAAGAGCTTTCAGGAACACTTTAACAGTATAATTTTTTCCGCTTAGAAAGCTTTCGGGCTACAATTGAAAAATTATGGCATATCAGGAAATTCGCCCACAAAACCTTGAGGCCTACATTGGCCAGGAAGACGTAAAAAAAGAACTAAAGGTCTATCTTTCTGCAGCCCGTGCCAGGCAAGACGCCCTTGACCACGTGCTTTTAACAGGCTTCCCAGGCCTTGGCAAAACCACCCTTGCCCACATTATTGCTGCTGAGCTTGGTACAAACATCCACGTAACCTCAGGGGCTACCCTGGAACGCCCGGGAGACCTTGCTGCTATTCTCACTAATCTTTCTGAAAGAGACGTGCTTTTCATAGACGAAATCCACCGCTTGCCTGCAGCGGTAGAAGAAATCCTTTACCCTGCTATGGAAGACTTCAAGTTAGACATCGTGGTGGGAAAAGGCCCAGGGGCACGCATCTTAAGGCTTAATCTCCCGCGGTTTACTTTAGTAGGAGCGACCACCAGAAGCGGGCTTCTTTCTGCCCCGTTAAGAGACCGCTTTGGCATAAGCTTTAAGCTTGATTTTTACAACGAAGACGAGCTCAGCGCCATTATCACCCAAACCGCCAAAAACTTAGGCATAAATATCGAAAAAAAAGCGGCACAAGAGATTGCCAGACGCTCTCGTGGCACCCCGCGCATTGCCAACCGCTTGCTGCGCCGGGTGCTTGATTTTGCCTGTGTGGCTGAAGAAAAAAACATCACCTTTGAGATTGCCCAAAAAGCCCTTACCCTCATGGACCTTGACGAGCACGGCCTTGGCCCCTTTGACCGCCTGCTCATCAAAACCATTATCGAAAAATTCGACGGTGGCCCTGTAGGGCTTGACACCCTTGCCACGGCCCTTTGCGAAGACCCACGCACCTTAGAAGACGTCTATGAACCCTTTCTTATCAGGCTTGGTTTTATAAGACGCACCAAGCGCGGTCGGGTGATAACCAACCGGGCTTACGAATACTTTGCCAAAAGGAGCAAGACCTATGGCCTCTTCCAAAATCACGGTTCCTGAAATCATTGCCAAAAAAGATAAAGAAAAAATAGCAGCTCTTACCGCCTATGATGTTTTATGGGCAAGGATCCTTGATGAAGCAGGGATAGACATCATCCTGGTGGGTGATTCCGCAGCGATGATAGTCCTTGGTTATGAAGACACGCTTCCCATAACCATGGAAGAGATGCTTCTTTTTTCGCGGGCGGTAGCCAGAGGCGCCAAGCGGGCGCTCGTGGTGGGGGATATGCCTTTTCTTTCATATCAGACAAGCGTTTCTGAAGCCATTAAAAACGCCGGGCGTTTCCTGAAAGAAGCGGGCTGTCAGGCCGTAAAGATAGAAGGTGGCCAGGAGATAGCTGAAACCATTGCAGCTGTTGTTAAAGCCGGAATCCCTGTGATGGGGCATATTGGGCTTACCCCTCAGCGGGCCCATGCCCTTGGCGGGTTCAAGGTTCAGGGAAAAGACGTTAGCTCCGCGCGCAAGCTAATAGAAGACGCCAAGGCCCTTGAAGAGGCCGGAGTTTTTTCCCTGGTGCTTGAGTGCGTGCCCAAAGAGCTTGCCGCCTACATAACCCGCGAAATCTCTATCCCTACCATTGGCATTGGAGCTGGGGCCCAGTGTGATGGCCAGATCCTTGTGCTTCCTGATTTATTGGGGCTTTTTGAGGCCTTTCGCCCTAAGTTTGTTAAGTCCTACACCAATATGGCTGAAACCGGACGCAAGGCCATTTTGGCCTATCTTGAAGAAGTAAAAAACGGGCTTTTCCCCGGAGAAGAACACTCTTTTAAATTGTCAGACGAAGTAAAAAAAGAATTGGGCCTTTAGAAGGCTATTTGATAGCATAAAAAAGCACTTTAAAACCCCTCGGCGTAAAAAGCTGCGGCATAGTTGGCTTTGAAGAAAGAAGCCTTAAACCCTGGTAACTAAAATCGGCCTTGCTTCTTAAGCGCGGAATAATAAGTTTGGTGCTGTTCTCACGATAATTAAACTTTAGTTTAGCTGGTGGGCACTTTATCTCTAAAGAAGTAAGTTTCCCCTCATCGGAAAAAAAGGCAAGCACTTGCTTTTTTCCAGCAAAAGAAACTTTTAAGCAAAAGCCCTTATCTTCACGGTATGCCGTGGCATACTTAGACCACTCGTAAGGGAAAAATCCAAAGAAAATGTTCCCCCAGTGGGAATAAATCTCTTTGGGAAATGAAAATTCAAAAAAATAGATTTGTTTGCGTAAAAAATCGATTATTTCTGCGTGATTTTCATAGACAATTCCCTGATAAAGGGTGAGGCCAAAAGGGCTTGGGACTTCAAAATAGATAAAATCCGCACCCGCTAAAACAAAGGCCTCTCCGTGGAAACGGCCTTTGGGGGTGTCTATCTGGTACGAGGCAAAACCCTGAGCACCAAAGAACTCTTTAAGTGGCGGTTGCCAGGACACCGGCTTTGGCGGTGCGCAAGATGCAAGCACCAACAAAACTATTACGAAGAGATATCGCCACACAGCCTTTTAATCTTGCCTTCGATTCTTTCGCGGTCACGGACTTTTTGCGCAAGGGAAAGGGCCTTTTGGTAAGCTTTACACGCCTCTTTAAAGAGCCCCAGGGCCTTTAAGATATCGCCGTGGTGTTCGTGGATTATAGGATCATCAGGTGAAAGGCTAAGGGCCCTTTCAATTTCTTTTAAGGCTTCTTCATATTTCCCTTTGCGGTAATAAACCCAGGCAAGACTATCGACGATGTAGCCGTCATTGGGCTTAAGAGAAAGGGCCTTTTTGATATATTTCTCTGCCCTATCAAGGTCACGATTAAGGTCCGCCAGGGTATAGCCTACAAAATTAAGCAGCGTGGGATCATCGGGATATTTTTCAAGAAAAGGCTCAAGAACTTTTAAAATTTCTTCGTCCTTTCCTTCGCAAACCAGAAGAATGGCATACGATGTGGCAAGATCCAAATCATCAGGAAATTTTTTAAGTCCTTCGCTAAGAAGAGAAATCCCCAGGTTACAAGCATCTAGCTGGTTAAAGATGCTTGCCGCCATACGATAAAGTTCTTTATTGTCAGGGTTCGCTTGAAGCGCCTTTTCAAAAAGATGATAGATTTCTTGGGGATCATTAGTTAGGGCTGCTACCCTTCTGATAGCCAAAGGAAAAACATCTGCATCTGGGGGGATACTTTTGTAGATTTTAAGGGCCTTTTCCTTCTGGCCAACCCGTTCAAAGGCAACACCTAAGTAGAATTTGGCGGTATAGTCTTCTGGGTGTTTTTTGACTACTTCTTTGAGAATTTTTAGGGCTTCTTGGTCTCGGTTTAAGTCAAGTAGAATCAGGGCCTTGCGAAGCAACAACCGGGGATTAGGGCCTATGATTTCCTCTAAGCGTTCAATGGTATGAAGCGCTTTTTCAAAATTTCCTGCTCCGATATAAAGCCTTAGCAACGCTTCATAGAGGTGAAATTGTTCCGGGTTTTGTTTAAGGGCGTTTTCGTAAAGCTTTTGCGCCTCTTTAAAAGCGCCTATTTTTTCAAGAAAATCGCCATATTCAATGACTATTCTTAGTTTTCCGTGAGATAGCTCAAGGGCTTTCTGGTAATACGTACGCGCCTTGTCAAAATCTCCCTTACGACGGTAAAGCCGTGCTAGTTCTAAATAGATGGAGGCATTTTGAGGTTCTTTTTTGACCAGGCGTTCAAAAACTTTGATGGCTCCGTTGAGATCATGGCGCTGAAGGTAAATAGAAGCAAGTGTTGAAAGGGCTTCTTCATAATCGGGATGCTTTTCAAGCAACCTTTCAAGGGTCTCTATCGCCCGGGCTTCTCTTTTTTGGGCCCAGTAAAGCTTGGCTAAAAAGAAAAGAGTCTCTTTGTCATCAGGATTTTGAGCAAGTATTTTCTGGGCCAAAGAGATGGCTTTATTATAAAGGCCTTTTTCGGCATAAATTTTCAAGAGTTCTTTTTTGGGGGTTACGGCCTTAGGGTCGCACTTGACTACTCTTTCAAGGGCCTGTTGAGCCTGGGCGATGTCATTTTGCTGAATAAAGTACTCTCCCACCAGGAAGAAATAATAAGCCTCCCCAGGCTGGCATCTTGAGTGGGCTTGAGCTGAAAAAATGAACAGTAAAAAACAACCTAAACTAAGAACCTTCAATGGCCAGAGGATAGTTTTCTGCATCGGGTAGCCTTTCCTTTAGGTATTTGCGTAATTTTTTAAGCAACCGTTCTTCTATCTGTCTTACCCTTTCTCTCGAAATACCAAAGCGATCCCCAATTTGTTGCAAAGTAAGGGGATCTTCTGCCAAAAGGCGTTCATAAAAAATAACTCGTTCTTTGTCTTTCAAATCTTTACCAAATTCTTCAAGGATAGCACGTAGTTTACTAATAACTTCTTTTTTGGCTACCTGGTCTTCTACTTTGGCATTTGGATCTGCCAAAAAATCCCGGTGAAGCTCGTCTGAATCATCTTTTATGGGGGCATCAAGGCTTATCTCGCCTGCGTTTAAGCGCTGTTCCATCTCAATAACGTCTTCTTCACGCACGTTAAGGCGCTCTGAGATAAGCTTGGCCTTGGGTTCAAAGCCCATGGCGTCAAGCCTTTCTTTCTCTTTGCGCAGGTTATAAAAAAGTTTACGTTGGGCCTGGGTGGTGCCGATTTTGACCAGGCGCCAGTTATCCATGATGAATTTTAAGATATAGGCCTTGATCCAAAACGACGCATAATAAGAAAACTTAACCCCTCGGTAAGGGTCGAATTTTTTAACGGCCTGCATAAGGCCTACGTTTCCTTCTTGAATCAAATCGAGAAAGTTCTGCATCCAGAACTTTTGGAAATCAAGGGCAATCTTGACCACCAAGCGCAGGTTTGAAGTCACTAAACGATAGGCAATACGAGGGTCTTTGGTCTTGTAATATTCTTTGGTGAGCTTTTCTTCTTCTTCGCGAGAAAGAAGCGGATATTTACTGATTTCTTTCAGGTATTGCTGCAGAGGGTCATAGGTTAC
The DNA here is from genome assembly GCF_000421585.1 of Thermodesulfatator atlanticus DSM 21156. NCBI lineage: Bacteria > Pseudomonadati > Thermodesulfobacteriota > Thermodesulfobacteria > Thermodesulfobacteriales > Thermodesulfatatoraceae > Thermodesulfatator > Thermodesulfatator atlanticus. Next base: position 83,274 of record NZ_ATXH01000006.1, on the reverse strand, counting down.
GACTTCTTTTTTGTCTTCAGGTAAGGCCGGAAGAGCCGAATGTTCTTCTACTTTTTTGTCTTTTTCTGATTTTTCCGATTTTTTAGACTTATCTTCTTTCTTTTCTTTTTTCTTTAGCTTTAGTTTAAATTTTTTCTTGCCCGTTTTGGCTGGCTCTGAAACTGATTCAGTTTCCACAGGCACAGCAAGCGGAGGTCCTTCCTTTGGCAATTTGACCAAATTTGCCTCTAGCACTTCAACATTTTCTTTTTGCCTACCCATATATCCTCCTAATTTTCTTGCCTTACCGGGCGCCAGCCGCGCTTTTTAAGGTAAATCTGAATAGCGGCAATAGCAGCTGGAGTTACCCCTGAGATACGCAAAGCCTGCCCTAAAGAACGTGGCTTAACCCTGGTTAATTTCTCTCGTATCTCCGTAGAAAGCCCTGGTATCTCCCAGTAATTTAAATCCTCAGGAAGCAGCATGCTCTCCCAGCGACGAAATCTTTCAATTTCTTGCTGCTGCCGCGTGACATAACCTGCATATTTAGTTTCTATCTCGATCTGTTGTAGAATATCATCAGGAAGTCTATCAAGAAAGGAAAAAACTTTTTTAATTTCTTCCAGCGGAATCTCCGGGCGCTTAAGCAGGTCAAAAAGACTTTGGGATTGCTTAATAGGCGCAGAACCAAGCCTTAATAAAAGGGGATTAATTTCATCTGGCCTAAGCTTTATTTTCTTAAGCTCCTGAAGCACTTTTTCAATAGTCTTTTTCTTTTGTAAAAAAAGACCATAACGCTCTTCAGAAACTAAACCTATCTTATAGCCCAGCTCCGTAAGCCTTAGATCAGCATTGTCTTCGCGCAAAAGGAGCCTATACTCAGCACGAGAGGTGAACATACGATAGGGCTCGTTAGTGCCCTTGGTAACAAGATCATCAATTAAAACACCGATATAAGCCTGGGAACGGTCCAGGGTAAACGGTTCTTTTTGCTGAACGTAATGGGCAGCATTAATCCCGGCCACAAGACCTTGAGCAGCAGCTTCTTCATAACCAGATGTCCCGTTAATCTGGCCTGCCAAAAAAAGGCCAGCTATTTCTTTGGTCTCAAGGCTGTGTTTTAGCTGGATGGGGTTAACGTAGTCGTATTCAATGGCATAACCAGGCCTAAGAATCTCAGCATGCTCAAGCCCTTTTATAGAGCGCACCATAGCCCACTGGACATCAATGGGAAGACTGGTGCTAATCCCGTTGGGATAAACTTCTACGGTATCAAGGCCTTCTGGCTCAAGAAAGATCTGGTGACGGGCTCTGTCGGCAAAGCGGAAAACCTTGTCTTCAATAGAGGGACAATAACGCGCCCCAACACCTTTAATAATCCCGGTAAAAAGGGGAGACCGATCTACCGCAGCACGGATAATTTCGTGTGTCTTTTCGTTGGTATAAGTGATGTAACAAGGGACTTGCGGAAGAGGCGGGCGTTTGCCCTGATTTTCATACGAAAAAAGCGGTGGCGGGACATCGCCCCACTGAACTTCAAGTTTGCTGTAGTCAATGGTGCGACCATCAAGCCGCGGACACGTCCCGGTCTTAAGACGCCCTATCTCAAAACCAAGCTCTTTCAAGCAGTCTGAAAGCTTATTAGAAGGGGGGTCTCCCATCCTTCCGGCAGGGAAGTTTTTAAAACCAATGTGGATAAGACCTTTAAGAAAAGTTCCTGTGGTAACAACTACGGCCTTTGTATGAAAGATCTCGCCAATTGAGGTCTCAACCCCATAGACACGTCTATCTTTAACCAGAATGCGGTCAACGGTGGCCTGTTTTACTGTAACCCGCGGGGCGTTTTCAAGGCGTTTTTTCATGTAGTCCTGGTAACGCCAGCGGTCTGCCTGGGCCCTGGTGGCCCGCACTGCAGGTCCTTTGCGGGTGTTTAGTTTACGGAATTGAATCCCTGTCTGGTCGATGGCCTTGGCCATCTCTCCCCCAAGGGCGTCTATTTCTTTTACAAGATGGCCCTTGGCAAGACCGCCGATCGCAGGGTTACAACTCATGGCCCCAATGCGATCAAGATTGATGGTGAGAACCAAAACCTCACAGCCAAGTTTGGCTGCCGCCAAGGCTGCCTCAATACCCGCATGGCCTGCGCCAATTATTACTACGTCAAATTCTTTGTGATAAACCGCCATGGCCTTTGACTTTACCCTATATTTTTTTTAGATTCTAAAGTGAATGCTGTTAATTTCCGAATGAAATTAAAAACCTCGGAGAAGTTTTATGAAGGTACATGAACGTATCATACAAGACAGTTTCGGCCAAAGTCAAAAAACTAAAACTCCTAAAGGAGAGGAAAATTTCCAGCAAATTTTTGAAAAAATCCTTTCCCAAAAAACCTCTCCTGTTACTGACATTTTAGAAATATCCCCAAGTGGTGAGGACTTTGAAAAGGCCGAAAAATTAACAGAAGAAATTTTTAGCTTACTTGAAAAGCTAATTGCTGGAGATAAATCTACCATTGAAGCTTTAGAAAAAAAGGCCTTAGAGCTCAAAACACATGCTAATCTTTTTTCACCGAGTATGCGTGAGTCTTTAGAGCAAATATCCCTTCTCGCCATGGTTTATCTAACTAAAGCCCGCGAAGGGTTACTTTAAAGAGATCTTTGCAAAAAATTAGGGCCCCTGCGCTTGTGCTCGGCATTTTTGCAAAGTCTTTTTTAAACTAGGAACGTGAGTCTGGTAAATCTGGTTTTATCCAGATTTCGAGTTCATCGATGGTAGTTTTGGTAGCGCGGCGCACTTGAATCTTTAAATTCCCGTACTCAAAAACCTCCCCAACTTTGGGGATACGGCCTGCAAGCTTTAGCACAAAGCCACCAATTGTCTCATAATCCCCTGGAGGGATATTTAATCCTAATTCTTCGTTGGCTTGCTCTATTTCAAGCCAGGCCTTAACTAAGAAATGGTTTTCAGAAAGCTTTACATAAGGCACAAGTTTTTGGTCAAACTCATCCCAAAACTCACCCAAAACTTCTTCAACAAGATCTTCGATCGTTACAATACCTACTGCCTGGCCGTATTCGTTAACCACTACCACCAGGGTTTGCCCCTGGTTTTGCATTTCAGCCAAAAGCTCTGAAGCACTTTTAAATTCCGGCACATACTTAACCTCACGCATGAAAAGGCGCACTGGTTGAGAAAGATCTCTGGCATCAAGCAGATCAAGGGCCAAAAGCAACCCAACCATATCGTGGAGGTGTTCACGATAGACTAAAAGTCGCGAAAATCCAGTTTCTGCAAAAAGCACAAGGGCTTCTTTTAAGTCCTTAGATTCTTCTATAGCCTTAACCCAAACAAGAGGGATCATCACTTGTGAGGCTTTTTTCTTAGAAAAATCAATCAACCGCGCGATAAGGCGTCTTTCATGAGGGTCAAGGCCTTCTTCAGAACACACCAAAACCCTTATTTCTTCTTTGGTGATGGAGGGAAGCCTTTTGGTTTCTTCTTTGGTGAAAAGAAAAATAAGGCCTGAAACAAGCCACACCAAAGGACAAAAAACAAAACTTATGGAATAAACCAAGGGAGCCACTTTGGGAGCCAAGGAAGCTGCTTTCTGTTGGGCAATACTTTTGGGAATCATTTGCCCAAAAAAAAGCATAAGCGGAGGAAGCATTAGAACCGCCACCAGGCCCCCGTAACGTGGAATAACCTCGATCAAGAAACTAGTGGTTAAAACACTGTTTCCGATAACCGAAAGATTAAGCCCTAGGAGGGTGGTAGTAAGGAGCCTTTCGGGGTTAGCAAGGAGTTTCAGCGCAAGACGCGCCCCAAAACTTTTTTGAGCAAGTCTTTTAAGCTGATTTTCCTCAGCAGACACCAGGGCAATCTCTGCTCCTGCAAAAAAAGCTTCACAAAAAAGAAGCACCAAGAATGTCAAAACACCGCTCAAGTAAATCATGAAACCTTTTCCACCCTGATGCTTATAAGACGTGTCCCCTTAAGTCTTTCAACGGTGAATTTAAAGCCAAATGCCTCCTTGCTTTCGCCTTCTCGGGGAAGTTTGCCAAAAACATGAAGCACAAGACCGCCAATGGTATCAAATTCTTCTGAGGGGAGATCAGCCTGGACAAAGCGATTAAATTCTTCTACCCGAAGCCTTGCCGAAACGCGCCAGATCCCGGGAGCTATCTCCTGGATAGGTTCGCGGCGCACGTCAAACTCGTCGTATATCTCGCCAAAAAGTTCTTCAAGGATGTCTTCTAAGGTAACCAGCCCTACAATAGTGCCGTATTCGTCAACCACCAACGCAAATTTAAGGCGCCGTTTTTGAAATTCTTCAAGAAGTGAACGGACCTTCATGGTCTCAGGCACAAAAAAACAGGGCCGCACAAGATCTGAGAGACGAGTTTCTCGCTTCTTGAGCTTCCAACGCAAGAGATCCTTTACGTGCAAAATACCGATAACATTGTCAAAGTTTTCCTGGTAAACAGGTATGCGCGAAACCCCACGTCTTTTAATGCGAAAGAGGAGTTCGTCAGAAATAGGACAATCCTCAAGGGCAAAAATATCACGCCTGGGAGTCATTATGGCTGAAATCGGAATTTTTTCAGACTCAAGAAGCCCGTGAATAAAACGCCTTTCCTGCTCGCCAAGGATACCTGCCCTGTAACTTTCTTCCACAAGTTGCAAAAGATCTTCCTCTGACAGGCGGGAATCATGCTTTGAAGAAAGCCCCCATAAACTCAAAAAAGCTTCAGTAAAGGCAAGCATCACCACGCGAAAAGGCGAAAAAACAAATACAAACACTCTCAGGATGGGCGCAAGAAAACACGCTGCCGCTTCACGTTTACGAAAAGCAAATACCTTAGGAAGCAGGTCTCCAAAAAGAAAAAGAAGTACCGTCATTATGGGGAAAGCATAGAGCTCTGCCCGCGATGGTCCTACGATTTTAATAAAAAGGGCGGTGGCCACCGAAGAAGAAACAATGTCAGAAAATTCATTCCCGATTAGAATAGTAGCCAAGACTTTTCGTGGAGCTTGCAAAAGCTTAGCAGCAAGACGACAAGAGCCCTTAGTATGTTCTTTGAGACGCAAAATATCAAGGCGAGAAAGGGAAAAAAGGGCCACTTCAGAGCTGGTGAAAACACCAGAAAATATTATCAAAAGGACAATTAAAAAGCCTTGAAGTATGATTTCTATTTCGAAAAAGCCTGAACTCATGTAAACTTTTTATCGATTTTAATTAAAAAAATTGAAGCACAAAACACAATTTTTTGCGATAACAGCTAATGAAAGATAGCGAAAAAAATATAATAATCGATTTCATATGCAACGAAATTTAATCGCTACGGTCATTGGATTCCTACTTGCAGGAACTGTTATTTTCCTAACGCTACGCCTCTATTTGCCCTTTTTCCAACCCATTGCCTGGGCGGCAGTGATTGCGCTTTTTCTGCACCCTGTAAACCGCTTTTTACGCCGCCAGTTTAAAGGAAGACGCGGACTTGCCGCCCTTGCCCTTTGCATTCTTTTTGTGGTCTTTATTTGCGTCCCTTTAATTTACGCTTTTGCCAACCTAACTACCCAGGCTATCGACATCATCACTAACCTTAAGCATCAAATCGAAACAGGAAAGCTAAGCCTTGTTTTCATCCCTGATCCTGAAAAATATCCTCGTCTTTATGCTTTGGGCAAAGTTGTGTTTGAAAGGGTGGCTCAATATGAACAGCAGATTGAATCTGCCGTTTTATCCATAGCTTCTTCGGCTGGCCAGTTTCTCCTTTCCCGTGGCACAGAAATATTCAGAAATACAGTTAATCTTGTGCTTCAGGTCGTGTTCATGCTCTTTACTCTTTTTTATCTCTTCCGTGACGGAGACTATTTCGTTGACAGCATAAAAAAACTTTTGCCTGTTCCTCCTGAAGAAGCAAACCGCATCATGAAAAAAGTTCAACGAGTCATTGAGGCTACCCTTTATGGTTCTCTCTTAACCGCCCTGGCTCAGGGAGCCCTGGCTCTTTTTATCTATCTAGCTTTAGGAGTGCATTCAGCTTTACTACTGGGTCTTTTAACAGCACTAGCTTCATTTGTTCCTCTGCTCGGGACAGCCATGGTCTGGGTCTCGGTGGCAATCTATTTGCTCATTCAAGGACATTTTGTAAAAGCTATGATTCTTTTCGGTTACGGCTCGCTTGTTATTAGCCAGGTAGACAACCTCATCAGGCCTTATTTTATTGGTGGTCGGGTGGAAATTCATAATCTCTTTATTTTCTTCAGTATTCTCGGAGGAATTAAATTTTTTGGATTTTTAGGCGTTTTTCTTGGGCCGATTTTCGTTGCCCTTTCTATATCAGTGCTTGAAATTTATCGTCAAAAAATAGCAGAAGAGATCTATGCCAGAACTCCCCGAAGTGGAGACTATTAAAAACACCCTTGCTTCCAAAATCACCGGAAAAAAGATTATTGACGTCCGCATTGGACTTCCCAAACTCGTTTCCCCTCAGCCAGGCAAGTTTATCGAACTTATAAAAGGCCAAGAGATAAAAAATCTGCTCCGCAAGGGTAAATTTTTGATCATAGAACTTTCTAATGACCTGGCCCTGCTGGTTCACTTTCGGTTAACAGGTCAGCTTGTCTATCTTGAAGATAGCCAAAGGCCCCCACAGCATACCCATATTATTTTTTCCCTTACTAAGGGCACCCTTTGCTATGCAGACTTGAGGCAATTTGGTCGGCTTGAACTTTTGCGTAAGGAAGCCCTAACCGAGCACAAATCTTTGCTGCGTTTAGGCCCTGAGCCTTTTGACATAAAAAACGACGATTTTCTCAAAATTCTCCAAAAAAGCTCCCGCAAAATAAAAGCCCTTTTACTTGACCAAGAAAAAATTGCAGGTCTTGGCAATATCTATGTAGATGAAGCCCTTTTTAGGGCAAAAATACGTCCTGACAGACCTGCAAACACCTTAAACCCTGAAGAAGCAAAAAGGCTTTTGAGTACGATCAAAAATATACTTAAAGAAGCTACCTCTCTGGGAGGATCATCAGTAAGAAACTACGTTGACGGAGAAGGAAACTCCGGCCGCTTTCAAGAGAGGCATCTCGTTTACGGGAAACGCGGAAAACCCTGCCCTAACTGCCAAAGAGCACTTTCTTACACTACCATTGCTAACAGGGGAACAACCTTTTGTCCTTCATGCCAAAAATAAAATTTTCTGAAGAAATTTCCCAAAAATACAAATTATTTCATTCCTTAGTAAAAGTGTTATCCTTTTAGAAAGGATTCTAATAAAATTAAGGAAAAAGATGGCCAATACTTACATCATCCGTTTAAGTGACATTTTAGACCAAATTCAATCATACCTACCCGGTGCAGACACGAGACTTGTGGAAAAGGCCTATGTCTTTGCCGCCAAGGCACATGCCGGGCAAATACGCAAATCTGGTGAGCCTTATCTTTCCCATCCCATGTCCGTGGCCTACATCTTGGCCAAGATGAAGCTAGACATCCCCACCATTGCCGCCGGCCTTTTACACGACACCGTAGAAGACACCGACGTTACCATTGAAGATATTCGCAAACATTTTGGTGACGTGGTGGCGGAAATCGTAGATGGCGTGACCAAGATCACCCATCTTTCCGCCCGCAGCAAGGTCCATACTCAAGCAGAAAATTTCCGCAAAATGCTCCTGGCCATGGCCGAAGATTTGCGGGTGATTTTAGTAAAACTTGCAGACAGACTACACAATATGCGTACGCTTGAGGCCATGCCAGAGCACAAACGCCAACGCATTGCCAGGGAAACTTTAGAAATATATGCGCCTTTAGCCCACAGGCTTGGTATTGACTGGCTAAAACAAGAGCTTGAAGACCTTTCCTTTATGTATCTTTATCCTCAAGAATACAAAGCCCTTCGCGAAGAGGTAGAAAAAGTCGTTGCTGCCAGGCAGGATTTTATCGACGAGATTAAGAACATTATCCAGCAAAAATTAAAAGAAGAAGGGATTTCCGGACGCGTCCTTGGAAGACGCAAACACCTGTGGAGCATTTTTCGCAAACTCCAACGCAATAACCTTGCCATTGAGCAACTCTACCTTGTTTACGATATAATCGGGCTACGGGTAATCGTTAAAAAAGTAAAAGAATGCTATCAGGTGCTGGGTATCATTCACTCCCTGTGGAAGCCCATCCCTGGGCGCTTTAAAGACTACATCAATCTCCCCAAGCCTAACATGTATCAATCTCTTCACACCACCGTGATTGGGCCAGGTGGGCGCCAGATGGAGATTCAAATACGCACCGAAGAAATGGACCGTATTGCCAACGAAGGTATCGCAGCCCACTTTCTCTATAAAGAACAAAAAATAATCCAGGCAGAACGTGGCAAAGTAAAACAGCTAGAATGGCTTGAACGCCTGGTAGAACTCCAGAAAGAGCTAAAAAATCCCAGAGAGTTCATTGAGTCTCTGCGGCTCGACCTCTTTCCTGAGGAAGTTTACGTGTTCACCCCGGAAGGCGATATCAAGGTGCTTCCCCAAGGGGCAACCCCTGTGGACTTTGCCTATGCCATTCACACTGAAGTTGGCCATCATTGTGCTCGGGCCAAGGTAAACGGTCGCTTGGTTCCCCTTGATTACGAACTTCAAACAGGTGACATCGTAGAAATTGTCACCACAAGCCAACAAAAACCAAGCCGTGATTGGCTTAAGTTTGTCAAAACAAGTCGCGCCAAAAGCCGTATCAAACAATGGCTTAAACAAGAAGAAAAACAAAGGATTTTCGCCGCGGGGAAAGAAATCCTAGATCGGGAACTCCGAAAGGCGAAACTTACCTTTTCAACCTTTATCGACGATGAAAAGGCTGAAAAAGTTGCCAAAAGCCTTTCTTTTAAAACAGTAGAAGAGCTTGTCATAGCAGTTGGCTACGGAAAAATCACCCCCCAGCAAATCGTCAAAAGATACCTCTTTGAAAAACAGGAAGAAGAAAAACCCCCCACTGACCAAGAACAAGAAATCCTTAAAGTTAAGAGAAAGCCGTCGCGTCCTAAAGCCGCTGACGCCCTTTCTGTTGAGGGAAGCGAAGACGTAATGTTTCACCTTAGCAAATGCTGTAAACCACTTCCTGGCGATGAGGTGGTAGGCTACATCACCCGTGGAAGAGGGATTACAGTTCACCGGGCAGACTGTCCAAACCTTGAAGGCCTTGACCCTGAAAGGCTAATCGATGTCAAATGGGAAGCAGGAGACGGCGCTACCTATACCGCCAAACTCTGGGTCATTACAGTTGACAGGAAAGGAATGCTTGCCTCGGTATCTAGTGCTATCAGCGCCACTGAAGCCAATATCCTTGAAGCAAATCTTCGCACCACCAACGACAAACGGGCCTTATTTGACTTTGTAATTGAGGTGTCAAACAAGGCCCATCTTGATCGCATTATCCAAGCAGTAAAACAAATAGAAGGGGTAATACGTGTTGAACGCAGGTTTTCTTAGTGCACTGCCTTTTGCACCTTACCGGCCTTAAGACAACGCGTGCAAACCTTCATCCTTTTCACCTGACCGTTAGGAAGGCGCACCCTGACTTTCTGGATATTGGGATACCACCAGCGGCCAGAACGCTTATTAGAGTGGCTAACTTTGTGCCCGGTATGAGGTCTTTTACCGCAAATTTCACAAATCTTAGACATTTTCCTACCTCCTTGTGCTCAAGTGGACGAAATTTTATAACGGGCTTATTCCATCTTAGCAAGCACCAATTTTTCAAATAACACCTGCGGCTTGCGCTTGATGCTCTTCATCCAGGTTAGCAAAAGTTGAATACTGAGAAAGAAAGGCCAAACGCACTACTCCCGTGGGACCATTTCGCTGTTTGCCTATAATTAACTCGGCAATGCCTTTGTCCAGGGTGTCTTTTTTATAGACCTCTTCGCGATAAATAAAAAGAATGACATCGGCATCCTGTTCAATAGCTCCAGATTCGCGCAGATCCGAAAGCTGTGGCCTTTTGTCAGGGCGCTCTTCTACCCTTCTATTAAGCTGAGAAAGCGCCACCACTGGAACGTTAAGCTCCTTGGCCATGGCCTTAAGAGAGCTTGAGATCTCTGAGATTTCCTGTTCACGTCGCTCACGCCGCTCTTTGCCCTTCATTAATTGCAAATAGTCAACGATAATGAGCCCGAGTCCGTGTTCTGCCATAAGGCGGCGCGCCTTAGCCCTTAACTCAAGCACACTTATCGCTGCGGTGTCATCAATGAAAATCGGCGCTTTAGAAAGACGGTTAGCCGCATAGGTGAGCCGTTGCCAATCAGCATCAGAAAGGCGCCCGGTACGCACGGCCTGCGCATCAACCCTTGCATCAGCACAAAGCATGCGCATGGCAAGCTGCTCCCGAGACATTTCAAGGGAAAAAATCGCCACCGGAATGCCGTGCTCCACCGCAGCGTGGTGGGCAATATTTAGGGCAAAAGATGTCTTACCCATACTGGGACGGCCCGCTACGATGATTAAGTCAGAGTTTTGAAGCCCGGCGGTAAGGCGATCAAACTCGTAAAAACCCGTGGGAATACCGGTAACTTCCTCACGGCGTTGATGGAGTTGTTCTATCTGGAGCACCGCGTCTTTGATAACTTCCTTGATGGAGAAAAAGCTTTTGCGATTACCCTGGGCCCGAATCTCAAAAATGGCCCGTTCAGCTTCTTCTAATAGGTCATCAACAGGCTCAGTGGCTTGATAACAACGGCTGACGATTTCAGTTCCTGCCATTATCAAGCGGCGCAAGATGGCCTTTTCCCGCACGATATTGGCATAATAAGCCACGTTAGCAGCAGTGGGCACAAGTTCAGCAAGCTCTGCCAGATAAGCCGCCCCACCAACCTGCTCAAGGAGTTCTCTTTCTTTAAGGGCTGCGTGCACGGTAACAAGATCAATAGGCTCGTTGCGATTGAAAAGTTCAAGCATGGTGCGGTAGATAGCAGCATGGGCCCCGCGATAAAAATCTTGCGGGCTAAGGATTTCTACCACCTTTAAAAGGGCATTGTTATCAAGAAAAATGCTTCCCAGGACACATTTTTCAGCTTCTACATCCTGAGGGGGGACCCTATCAAAAGCGACTTCATTCTTTTTGCGTCTTGGCATAATCCAACCGTTTTTTGAAAAGTATTTTAACTTTTTCAGGCAAAAACAAAAGGGCGCCTTAAGGCGCCCTGAAATTAGCTAAGGGGAACCACTTTTACTTTAATGTGAGCGGTAAGGTCAGCAGAAAGTTTGATGGGGACGACGTATTCGCCAAGTTTTTTGATGGGTTCTTCAAGAAGAACCTGCTTTTTAGCAATATCAAAGCCCTTTTCCTTAAGGGCGTTGACAATCTCAGCCACTGAGACAGAACCGTAAAGACGATCTTCTTCCACCACCCGCTGGGGGATTTCAAGCTCAAGCTCGTTTAAGCGCTCGGCCTCACTCATAAGCTTTTTGCGGATGCGCTCGGCCTTGGCAAGAATAATCTGACGTTCTCTCTCAACAGCCTTGATACTCTTCTTGCTCGCGGGAATGGCAAGGCCTTTGGGAATTAAATAATTGCGGGCATAGCCGTCTTTTACGGTGACTACGTCTCCAGGAGCACCTAAATTCGGGACATATTCTCTCAGGATCACCTGCATAAATTCCTCCTTAATAGATTTTTCCTCTAAAACCAGCTTTATAAATTTCAATCACTTTATTTTCAGAATCAAGTTTAAATATAACCCGAACTCTTCCGATTCTTAGTCTGAGAAATCCCTTCCACTCTCCTTTTAACCTTTTTACGTCTACCCTTTCTCCTTTAAGGAACTCAATAAGTTTATCTCTTATCTTTTCGAGAAGGTTATTTTCTTTTAGAAAGATAAATGCTTGCTTTCTATATTTAAATTTCCACATTTACATCTTCTTCATATACCACACTATCTTCATCTGGGCTTTTCCCAAATGATTCTTCTATTTCTTTTTGTTCTTCGTCAGATACTGTAGGCAACAACGAAATTCTCAAATTTAGTATTTCCTTCCTTACAACTTCTTCAACCACTTCTTTAATAATTTGTTTAATTTCTTCTATGGTTAAGTTGTGCTCTAACATTTAAAATACCTCTTTTTGTTATCGCACAAACTCTTCGTCTTCGATATTCGCTATGAAGGGAAGAAGCGCCATAATACGCGCCCTTTTAATCGCTGTGGTAAGCTGGCGCTGATGTTTGGCACAGGTGCCTGTCTGGCGCCTGGGAATAATTTTACCACGCTCTGTGATAAAAGCCTTTAGGATCTCAGGCTCTTTATAGTCGATTTTCAGGTTAGGATCCGCACAAAAGCGGCATATTTTACGACGCGGATAAAAGCGACGACGCCTTACCGTGCTTTGGGTTTCATTTGCCATTTCTTTTTACCTCCTCTTAAGCAGCAAGTGTTTCGGGTTCGAATTTTTCTTCAAGCTTGACCACAATAAACCGCATGACCCTTTCGTCGATACGGAAATATTGTTCGAGTTTGGGTGGAGTCTCTGCCGGGGCAGCAAATTCCATCAACACGTAATACCCCTGACGTTTTTTCTCTATGGGGTAGGCCAGTTTACGCATGCCCCAGTCGTCCTGTTTGAGAATTTCACCACCATCCTGGGTGACCATCTCGGTGATCTTGTTTACGACTTCGTCTTTGGCCTCGACGTGATCCGGATGGAGCACAAAAAGAGTTTCGTACTTGCGCAGTTTTTTAGCCATAACGCCTCCTTTTGGTCTTTTTTAAGGCCCCTTGCGGAGCAAGGAGGAACCCATTTGCTATTTTGTTTTGTCAAAAATAAAATGGTGGGCGGTGCTGGATTCGAACCAGCGACTTCCACCGTGTGAGGATGACGCTCTACCACTGAGCTAACCGCCCACCTCATGCAAAGTATAAATTATGAAGAATTCTTTGCAAGGCCCTTTTCTTTGAGTTTTTCCCACACCAGCCGATCAGCCGGGGCAAGTAATAGCCTTTCAATATCCTCTGGCGAAAACAGGCCAATTTTTTGCCCTTCAAGAGGATGCGGCTCACCAGCACAAATATCGCACGAAAACAAAAATAACCTTATGGCTACATCGGGATAATCATAGTCTATGCTCAGTAAAACTTCCCCGGGTCTGATTTCCAGCCCAAGCTCTTCTTTGATTTCCCGCACAAGGGCCTCACTAAGACTTTCTTCTGCCTCAAGCTTGCCTCCAGGAAACTCCCAGAGCCCGCCCCTTTTCTTATTAAGGGGCCGTTTGGTAAGAAGAATTTTGCCATCGATTTTGAGAAAGGCAGCTACCACAGGGAAGTGTTTCATTTAAATACCCTGGCAAAAATGGTATCCACATGCCGCAGGTAATGAGAAATATCAAATATGCGCGAAAGCTCTTCTTCTCTTAGGTATTTGGTTATTTCTGGATCCTTTTTAACGACTTCGGGGAATTCTTTATTTTCATCTTCCCAGACTTCCATGGCCCTTTTCTGCACTAGGACATAGGCTTCTTGGCGGCCAAGCCCTTTTTCAGTAAGGGCTAGCAAAAGTGGCTGGGTAAAAATAAGCCCTCTTAAGAGATTCAAATTCTTTTTCATGCGCTCAGGATAGACCACAAGCTTATCAAGCATACCTGTTAGGCGCTTAAGCATGAAATCAGCAAGGGTGGTGGCATCAGGGACAATTACCCTTTCTACCGAAGAATGACTTATATCCCGTTCATGCCAGAGAGCGTCGTTTTCAAGAGCAGGCATCACATAGCCGCGCACCATACGCGCAAGACCGCATAGGTTTTCCGAAAGAATGGGATTGCGTTTGTGGGGCATGGCAGAGGAGCCCTTCTGGCCTTTGGCAAAAAACTCTTCTGCTTCAAGGACTTCGGTGCGCTGGAGATGGCGAACTTCTGTAGCAATTTTTTCTACCGTGCCCGCCAGCACCGCAAGAGCTGCCATGTATTCGGCGTAACGATCCCGCTGGATGACCTGATTAGAAACAGGGGCTGGCTTAAGCCCCATTTTTTCGCAAACATAGGCTTCTACTTCTGGTTCAATATGGGCAAAAGTCCCAACAGCACCAGACAACTTGCCATAAGAAATGGTCTCAAGGGCGGCTTCAAGGCGCCTTTTGTTGCGCTTCATTTCCTCATACCAAAGGGCAAACTTGAGCCCAAAAGTAATGGGTTCAGCATGAATACCGTGGGTGCGCCCAATCATCACGGTATCTTTGTGCTCAAAGGCCCTGCGCTTAAGCACGGCAAGGAGTTCATCTACGTCGTCAAGGATTATTTCCATGGCCCGCTTCATAAGCCAGGCCATAGCGGTATCAAGCATATCAGAAGAGGTCATTCCGAGATGCAGGTAGCGGCCTTCTGGGCCGATGATTTGTTCCATGTAAGTAAGAAACGCGATAACATCATGGCGGGTTTCCCGCTCTATCTCAGAAACCCTGGCAACATCTTCGGAAGTAAATCCCTCATCGAGAAATTTTTTAGTCCTTTCGCGAATCACGTTAACAGCATCCTGAGGGATACGGCCAAGCCTCTCCCAACCCTCACACGCCAGTACTTCTACCAACAACCAGGCCCGTAAGCGTTCTTCAGGACTCCAGAGTTTCGCCATGACCTCGCGCGTATATCTTGGTATCATTTTGCCCTCCTGCGTGGTGTTTTGAAAAAGCTTATAAACTAAGCCATTTAAGGCTTCAAGTTAAAGCTTTAGAATTTTGAAAGTTGACACCAGCCATGGGGTGTGTTTATTAGACAAAGTCCTTGGAATTTTTGCCATTTTATGAACCAAAAGCTTCTTAAATATGGAGGAACAAGATGAAACGGACTTATCAGCCAAGCCGCATTAAAAGAAAAAGATGTCACGGATTTCGGGCGCGGATGAAAAGTCGCTCTGGAAGGCGGATTTTAGCAAACAGGCGGCGCAAGGGACGTTGGCGGCTTACGGTATAAAGTCAGAAACTTTTTCCAAAAAAGAACGCCTTAGACGCCGTAAAGAATACGAAAGAGTTTATAAAGAAGGTAAACGTCTTTATTTACCTTATTTGAAAATAGTCATAGCTCCTAATGAGCTTGGTTATAGGCGGATGGGGCTAAGTGTATCCAAAAAAGTCGGTAAAGCTGTTACACGCAACCGTATAAAAAGAATTTTACGGGAAATTTTTCGAAAAAATAAAGACATCTTTCCGAGTTCGTGTGATATAGTTTTTATTCCGCGGGCCCAAATTTTGGAAATTAAGCAAGCCCAGGTAGTGGATGATTTGGCGCGCATGTTCAGAAAATATGAAAAAAATCGCTTTGATAATAATTAAAAGCTACCAAATTTTTGTATCTCCTCTTTTTCCTTCTACATGCCGCTTTTATCCCTGTTGTAGCCAGTATGCGTTAGAAGTCTTTGCGCGCCACGGGATTTTTAAAGGAATCCTTTTGACCCTTTGGCGTCTTATGCGCTGCCATCCACTCTGCCGCGGTGGATATGATCCTCCACCAGAAAAATTTCCTTCGCCCTGGAAAAAGATAAAATCCCTTAAGGAGTCTTTCTCATGGACAGAAACGTAATCATTGCTGTTGTACTCTCTTTTCTAGTAATCGTCGGGTTTCAGCTTCTTTTTCACCCCAAACCAGTGACAAAACAACAAACAGTAGCTCAAAAAACTTCTCCTCTCGGAAACAAAGCCCAGACGGAAGAAAAACCTTCCAAGGCATCAATCCCCGAACAGAAAAACGTGTATCAAAGCAAGATTGAAACGGCAGAAGTTGATACCAGCCTTTTTCATGCCAAGATCACCGGAGCCGGGGCTCGTTTTACAAGCTTTACCCTAAAGAAATATCGCAAAACAATAGACCCTAATTCACCCCCTGTAGAACTAATAAATGCCCCCAAATTAGGCCTTCCGATAGAGATATATCCTACTGCTGCACCGGATATCGCAGTATCGCCTTATAAGGCAGATAAGCTTAAGCTTACACTTAAAGATGGCCAAAAAGGAAATCTTAATTTTTCTCCATTAGTTACTAATCCGCTAGCTATTGAAAAATTATTTTCGTTTCAAGATGGCTCTTATTTGTATTCGCTAAAAGTGCGCATTAAAAATCCCACAGAGAAAACCGTATCAGATAGAATCCTTTTTCGTATGGTTTCTCATCCCGTGTGTAAGCTTGATAGGTATGTTTTTCGCGGACCAGCCTATAGTCACGACGGTATTTACGAAGAGGTAAAACTCAAAGACGGCCAACTAGTAGATTATAGCGGGAAGCTTGACTGGATAGGCTATGGTGATCCTTATTTCCTAATGGCCATCATTCCTCCAGGAAACGAAAACTGGAGAGCAACATTTAGGCGGGTAGAGGGAAATGCTGACGAAGTAATTTTGTGGACTCCCGAAATAACTCTGGCCCCTAAAAGCGAAAAAGATCTCGAACTAAAACTTTATTTTGGTCCCAAAGAAATAGATATTCTCAAAAAAGTTGGTTACCATCTTTCAAATGCCATTCATTTTGGCTTTTTTGACCCTATTGCCAAACCTCTTCTTTATGCTCTTAAGTTTTTCTACAAATATACAGGAAATTATGGCATCGCTATCATTTTGCTAACAGTTCTTATAAGAATTCTTTTCTGGCCTCTCAACCATATCAGCATGAAAAACATGAAGAAAATGAAAGATCTTCAGCCTGTAATAGCAAAACTCAAAGAAAAGTATGGCGATGATAAAGAAAAACTTAATCAAGAACTCATGAGACTTTATCAGACCTACAAAGTAAATCCCTTTATGGGCTGTTTACCTATGCTGATTCAAATTCCGGTATTTTTTGCCCTTTATAAAGTGCTTCTTATGGCGATCGAGCTACGCCATGCGCCATTTTTCGCATGGATCCAAGATCTATCCGCCCCAGACAGGCTATATATAGGAGTGCATATTCCTTACTTAGGAGGCATTCCTGTTCTAACTATTCTCATGGGAATTTCTATGTATTTTCAGCAAAAATTAACGCCAACATCTATGGATCCAACTCAAGAGAAAATGATGCTTATGATGCCCATATTGTTTACATTTCTTTTTATCAACTTTCCATCGGGTCTGGTTCTCTATTGGCTAACCAACAACATCTTGTCTATTGCCCAGCAAATTGCGACAAACAAAATGTTGGCACGGAGAAAATAAATGATGGCAAAAGAATTCGAAGGCAAAAATATCGAACAAGCAATAGAAGAAGCATGCAGACATTTCGGAGTTTCAAAAGAAAAACTTGACATAGAAATCATCAGTCAGGGATCTACAGGTCTTTTCGGAATAGGAGCGAAAAAAGCTCGGATAAAAGCTTCGCTAAAACCAGAAACCATTCTTAAACAACGAGAAGAAGAAGCACAAAAAGTCTTAAAGGAAATCATTTCGGCTGCAGGTTTTGAAATAGAAATCAAAACCAAACAAGAAAACGGAAAAATTTATATCGAACTCACGGGAGTTGATAGCAGTCTTTTGCTGGCCAAAAGGGGAGCGCCTCTTAACGCCTTGCAGTATCTGGTAAACAAAATAGTTGCTAAACGTCTAGGGGTAGGCGCAAAAATAGTTTTTGACATTGAAGGATTTCGCGAAGACCGGGAAAAGAAGCTTAAGTCTCTTGCCCAAAAGGCTGCCAGAGAAGCCAAAAAGACCAGAAAACCATTTTCACTTCCCCCGATGCCTGCCCATGAAAGACGGGTGATTCATCTCACTATTAAAGAAATGCCCGGGGTTGAAAGCAAAAGCCGCGGTCGCGGGAGCGAACGCCACGTGGTAGTTTTCCCCAAAAACAACAGACGTAACAAACGTCGTAAACAATGAAAGACTTGGCCTATGCTGAAGCTACTATTGCTGCCATAGCCACCCCGGTTGGCCCGGGGGCGATAGGGGTTATCAAAGTAAGTGGCAATCTTTGTGAAAAGATCTTCCACAGGCTTTTCAAGCCCCGTAAAAAGATAAAAGAAATTCAAAGCCACCGCCTTTATTACGGCTATATCGTTGATCCAGAAACCGGTGCCACCATTGACGAAGTCCTTATCACCCTTATGCGCAAACCCCACACGTACACCCGCGAAGATGTCCTGGAAATCTACGGACACAGCGGCTATCTCGTGCTCAGCAAGATCCTTGAACTGGTTCTGAGAGAAGGCGCCCGCCTTGCTGAACCTGGTGAGTTTACCAGACGTGCTTTTTTAAACGGACGCATCGATCTTTCTCAGGCAGAAGCCCTTCTTGACCTTATCGAAGCCCGCTCTGAAAAAAGTCTTAAGCTTGCTCTTAATCAATTAAAGGGTGCGCTTTCTGAAAAATTAAAACCCGTGCGTGACGCCCTGCTTTCAGCCCTTGCGGTAGTAGAAGTAGCTGTTGATTTCCCCGAAGAAGACGTTGAACTTCTGGCTCACTATGAACTTGCGGCTAACCTTGAAAACCAGGTCATAAGTCGCATCCAAGAATTGCTTAAAAATTACCACCAGGGGCGCCTTTATCGCGAAGGAATAGCAGTGGTGATTGCCGGGAGGCCAAATGTTGGCAAATCAAGCCTTTTAAACGCCCTCCTAGCGGAAGAACGTGCTATTGTGACACCGGTGCCAGGCACCACCCGGGACATTATCGAAGAATTTATCAACTTAAAAGGCCTTCCTATCCGCCTGATAGACACCGCCGGGCTGAGACAAACCCAAGATGTTGTTGAAGAAATCGGAGTCAAACGTGCGCGGGAAAAAATCTCCCAGGCTGATGTAGTCATCCTGGTGGTAGATGGTGCAAGGCTTCCTGAGGAAGAAGACCTGAAAATTTATCAGGAAATTAAGACAAGCCCCTACATCGTAGTAGTAAATAAAATTGACATTGCCCAAGAAGAAACCCTAAATGAATGGAAAAAAATCTTTCCAGAAGAAAAAACAGTCTTTATCTCTGCGCTCACGGGAGAGGGCCTTGAGGCCTTAACTGAAAAAGTCTTCGAAGTGGTTACCGGAAGCACCGAAGAAATTGTCCCCTCTGTGGCCCCAAACCTGCGCCAAAAAATGGCCCTTGAGGCGGCACTTAATGCCCTTAAACGTGCCGTAACAAACCTTAAACAACCAAATGTTTATCCCGAACTTGTGGCGGTTGATTTAAGAGAGGCCCTTGATCATTTGGGAGAAATTACGGGAGAGACCACCACCGAAGACCTCCTTGATCGTATCTTTAGCAATTTTTGCATTGGAAAGTAGGCTTGCCTGTTTTTTTTACGAAAAGTTTTGCAGCTCTTTGCTTAACCCGGGAAAAAGAGTTATTTTTCCTCACATGTCACGGATTGTAGTTGCTACCATTGCCGGCTCAGACCCAAGTGGAGGCGCAGGGCTACAAACAGACCTGCGCGTGTTCTCCCTGCTTGGCGCTTACGGACAAACGGTTATCACCGCGCTCACCGTACAGAACTCTTTAGGGGTCAAACGCTGGCAGGCAGTAACTCCTGATCTAGTTAAAGACCAGCTCGTAGCCCTTTTTGAAGACTTACCGCCCTTGGCCATTAAAACCGGCATGCTTGCCAACGCTGAAATCATACGGGAAGTGGCTCAAGGCCTGCGAGAATACAAGCCCATGCTAATAATAGACCCCGTTATGGTGGCTAAAAGCGGAGACCCTCTCTTAAAAAAAGACGCCGAAGACGCCCTGGTCAAAGAACTTCTCCCCCTGGCAACAGTAATAACGCCAAATATTCCTGAAGCGGAACACATCCTGGGCGAAAAAATAACAGACATCCCGAATGCCCTTGAAAAACTTAAAAAACTAGGCCCCCAAGCTGTTATCATTAAAGGGGGGCATCTCTCAGGAGAAAATGCCACAGATTACCTCTTACACGAGGACAAAGTTTATACTTTTTCTTCTCCTCGAGTAGAAGGCAGGGTGGGACATGGCACTGGTTGCACTTTTTCAGCAGCCCTGACTGTTTTCCTTGCCCAGGGGAAAAAGCTTCCCGAGGCTGTTAAGCTGGCCAAAGATTTTGTCTTTTTGGGACTCCTTGGGGCAAAAGCATCGCCCCTTGGCAAAGGAGTCTCGCCTCTTGACCACCTGGTGCATTTCGAACGCTTAAAAGAAGCCCCGCACATCCTTAAGGAACTCGAAGAAGCGGCCGCTTATTTTTGCAGCTATCCAGTGCGCCCGTTAATTCCCGAAGTCCAGACAAACCTTGGTTATGCCCTGCCCTTTGCTCAGAAGCAAGAAGAAGTAGCTGCCTTCCCAGGACGCATTGTGGCTTTTGGCCAGGGAGCACACCCTGTGGGATGCCCGCGTTTTGGTGCCTCAAGGCACATTGCCAATGTTATCCTAGCGGCAGGTAAGTTTAACCACGAAATAAGAGCCGCCATGAATATTCGATTTCGCGAAGAATTTCTTGAAAAAGCGCAAAAAATGGGTTTTACCGTGGGCGAATTTTCCCGGGCTGATGAACCCCGAGAA
This sequence comes from Thermodesulfatator atlanticus DSM 21156, assembly GCF_000421585.1. Classification (NCBI taxonomy): domain Bacteria; kingdom Pseudomonadati; phylum Thermodesulfobacteriota; class Thermodesulfobacteria; order Thermodesulfobacteriales; family Thermodesulfatatoraceae; genus Thermodesulfatator; species Thermodesulfatator atlanticus. The sequence continues at coordinate 62,861 of NZ_ATXH01000006.1, read as the reverse complement.
ATAAAAGAAAAAGAAGGATCAACCCTTTCCTGGGGTGTTACCGAAATTTGCAAAAAGTTAGGATTTGTCCCTGACTTCATCGCAGACAGGGGTGAAGTTGGCAAAGAACCCATGATTCGCATTCTTGGTAAAGACCCTTTTGAAGTGGTAAAAAAGGCCCTTAAATTGCTTGAAGGAGGTTAATAATCATGGCCATCACCAAAGAAGAAGTAGAACACGTGGCCCATCTTGCACGTTTAGAATTCTCAGAGGATGAAATAGACCTTTTTGCCGAACAACTGGCAGACATATTAACTTACGTTGCCAAATTAAACGAGCTTAACACTGAAAACGTAGAACCAACTTATCACGCCCTTAGGCTCACTAACGTATTCCGTGAAGACGAAGTCAAAGAATCATATCCCACCGATGAAATCCTTAAAAACGCTCCTGAACGGGAAAATGGCTTTTTCGTAGTACCCAAAGTTATAAAATAGGAGGCCCCCATGGACTGGCATAAACTTCCCCTTACAGAACAGCTTGCCAAGCTAAAAGCAGGCGAGGTTAGCAGCGTTGAGTTAGCCAAGGCCCTGCTCTCTTTCATTGAGGAAAAAGACCAAAAAATCAAAGCTTTCATTAAAGTTACCAAAGAAGAAGCTTTAAAGCAGGCCGAAGAGGCAGATGAGAGAAGGCGTAAAGGAGACAACGCCCCACTTCTTGGTGTGCCTCTAGCTATCAAAGACAATATTTGTATCAAAGGCGTTGAGACCACGTGTGCCTCCAAGATGCTTGAAAATTTCGTACCACCTTTCGATGCTACCGTGATTACCAAACTGAAAGAAGCCGGAGCGGTTTTCCTTGGGAAAACCAATCTGGACGAATTTGCCATGGGCTCCTCTACAGAAAACTCGGCCTTTTTTCCAACCCACAATCCGTGGGATGTTGAGCGTGTGCCAGGAGGTTCTTCAGGGGGCTCTGCCGCAGCGGTAGCTGCGGGTTTTTGCGCAGGGGCCCTTGGCTCAGATACCGGGGGCTCTATCAGGCAGCCTGCTTCTTTTTGCGGGGTGGTGGGGCTTAAGCCTACTTACGGGCGTGTTTCCCGATATGGGCTGGTGGCCTTTGCTTCTTCTCTTGATCAAATAGGCCCGATCACCCGAACCGTAAAAGACACCGCGCTTATTCTTCAGGTAATAGCGGGCAAAGACCCTATGGATTCAACTTCGGTACCTAAAGAAGTGCCAAATTACCTGGAAGAATTAAACATGAATATAAGTGGTGCCAAAATAGGTGTTCCTGAAGAATATTTTGGCGAAGGTCTTTCTGATGAGGTACGGGAAAAAATAGAAGACGCCCTTAAAGTGTTTGAAAAACTTGGCTGTCAAATAAAAAAAGTTTCTCTGCCACACACTCCTTATGCGGTAGCTGCCTACTATATCATTGCCCCGGCTGAAGCAAGCTCAAACCTTGCCCGCTACGATGGCGTTAAATATGGCCTAAGGGTGGAAGGCAAAGATCTTATAGATATGTACAAAAAAACCCGCTCTCAGGGATTTGGCCCTGAAGTGAAAAGACGTATCATGATTGGGACCTATGCGTTGTCAGCGGGCTATTATGACGCCTATTACAAAAAGGCCTCTCAAGTAAGAACTCTGATTTCCCAGGATTTTGCTAATGCCTTTGAAGAAGTAGATTTTATAGTTGGCCCTGCAGCGCCAACCCCGGCCTTTAAGATTGGCGAAAGAATAAGTGATCCCCTTCAGATGTATCTCTCCGACATCTACACCATCTCAGTAAACCTGGCCGGCATTGTGGCTTTAAGTCTTCCCTGTGGTTTTACATCTCAGGGGCTTCCGGTAGGAATGCAAATCATGGGGCCCCATTTTAGCGAAACAAAAGTGCTTGCCCTGGGACACAAATTCGAGGAAGAAACCAAATTTTACGAAAAGTATCCTGAGGTGTGATGCAAAGAATTCCCATAGAAATGGCAAAGGCTGGAATGATACTGGCAAAAGACGTCACCGACGAGGCGGGCCGCGTGCTTTGCGGCCCGGAAACTGAATTAACCACGGAGCTGATTGAAAAATTCAAAGCCATGGGGGTTAAGTTTGTTTCAGTAAAAGGGCATCCCATAGATTTTCCCTGGGAGCGCCCATATGAAGAAGAAATAAAACTACTTGAGGCCCGCTTTGCTAAAGTAGCTGATGACCCGAGGCTTATAAGTTTAAAAAAGATAATCGCTGATTACCTTAAAGAGAAAAATGCTTGATGAACGAGACTAAAAGGGAAATTAAAAAAAGGCTGCGCAATCTACAATCCTTGCCAACTCTTCCTGCTATCGTAGGTAAATTGACCCAGCTTATCGGAGACGAAAGGGCCACGGCACACCAGGTGGCGGCTCTAATTGAAAAAGACCAAGTGCTTACGGGAAAAGTTTTAAAAATGGTAAACTCAGCCTTTTATGGCTTCCCGCGTCGTATCTCTACGGTTTCTAATGCCATCGTTCTTCTTGGTTTTAACGTGATTCGGACCTTAGTGCTTACGGCGTCTATTTTTGAGAGCATGCAAGCAACCGACCTAAGCCTCTGGGAACACTCTTTGGGAACCGCTGCTGCTGCGGGTCTTTTAGCCGATAAATTGGAACTTCCTAATCCAGAAGAGGTTACTACTGCGGGTTTGCTCCACGATCTGGGCAAAGTGGTGCTAAGGACAGAATTTCCCAAATTATATAAAGAAGTAGCCACAAAGGTAAAAGAAGAAAAAACATATTTTCGGGCGGCCGAACAAGAAATCCTTGGCCTTGACCACGGAGAGATTGGGCGCATTCTTGCTAATCAATGGAATTTACCTGAACGCCTAGTAGAACCGATTGCCTATCATCACGAGGTTGAAAAGGCGCGCAAGTTCAAAAAAGAAGCAGCAATAGTGCATTTTGCCGATATTATGACTAGGGCCATGGGATACGGCTCTGGCGGAGATCCTTGGGTACCTGCTCTAAATGATAAAGCCTGGAAGCTTTTGCGTTTAAAAGAGAAAGACCTACAAGAAATAATCCCTATTTTTGATGAACGACTTCTAGAATTACGCTTTTTCACCCTGGAAATGCAAAATGAACTTAAAAAGTAAATTAGTCCTCCTAGCAGAGGAAGAGATTAAAGAAAAAACGTCTTCTCTAAAAAAATTTTATGAGATTACCTATTTTTATGACCCAATGGTTGCCGTAGAAAAAATCTTTGCAGCGCCTCCCGATATCCTTTTGGTGCAGGAAAGTCTGGCAAAAGACCTTATCAAAGGCCTGATACTTGCTTTGAAAAACGACCTGCGCTTGACTTGCATGCCTGTGGTTTTAATTGTCGAACGAATAAACTTGCCTAAAAGTTGGGAAGATTGTCCTGTTGATGACTTCGTCTTTTCAGATAGTTCTTTAGACGAATATTTGTCACGTATAAACTTGGCTTTAGCTAGGGTTAAGCGCCTTGCAGACAACAATCCTCTTACCGGCCTTCCAGGAAATACTTCAATTTTGAAGACCATTCAGGAAAAATTGAACACCAAAGAAGATGTCGCCGTAGCTTACGTTGATATAGACCAGTTCAAGCCATTTAATGATCGTTATGGATTTGCACGCGGTGATGAAATATTGAGAATGGTAGGACGAGTGCTTCTTAATGTTATTTCCGATAAATGTCGCGAAAAGGGATTTGTTGGCCATATTGGAGGAGATGATTTTGTTTTTATTTGCCCTAACGAACAAATAGAAGAAACTTGCAAAGAGATAATCAAAGAATACGAATCTATTTTGCCATCTTTTCTGGATCCAGAAGATCTTAAAAAAGGCTACTTTGTGGCCAAGGACCGCCAAGGAATCGAAAGAAAGATCCCTTTCCCGAGCATTTCTATTGCCGTAGTCCCTTTAAAAAAAGGCAAATTCAAACATTATGGGGAAGTTTCTGCAGCAGCCTCTCAGGTTAAAAAGATGGCTAAGGCCATAGAAGGAAATAGCTATTTTATTGATAGACGCCAACACTAAGCTGCAAAAAACTGATAAAGATTAAAAGGCTCAGGAAAATTTTTATAAACTTCATAATATTTTTTTTCTGCCTTTTTCAGATTCAAATGCTCCAACACTACTCCTAGATTTGGTAAAAATGGATGGGGCATCCGTGGGCCTTTTCTTTCAAAAAGCAATATTTTTTCATAAAAGTCGGCATATTTGGGATTAATACAAACCACCAAGTCAGTAATGCCATTTTTAAGCGAAAAATAGTAAATGCGACGAAAAACATAAAAGATTGCGTTTCTAGCCTTAAGTGAAGGTTGTGTAGCAACCAGGGTAATTTCTGCTATTTTATTGCGCCAACCTTTTATTTTTTTTAGTTCTTTTTTATATGGTCCTTCACAGGGGAGCCTTTTATCAACCAACAAAGCCACACAGGCAGGACCGGCTAAATCCTTAAGATAGGCTGCAAAAAAACGCCCAGGCAGAGGAGGCGGAGCCCAATCTGGAGGCACTATTCCTAATTTAACGTATCTTTTTTTTACAAATTCAAAAAAGGATTTTTTTTCTATCTTGTCTGTGGTTTCGATAATTTTGAGATTTCCAGGGTTAGTTATAGCTTCAGGAACTCCTGAAAGTTTTAAACGGCGCAGACGCCACCAGTCCTCAGAGCCAATCTGAAAAGACATTTCTCTCCCCTAAAGGATTTCTTTATAAACTTATTCGGCCAAAAAGAAATTTCTTTCAAAGCGCAAGACTCTGATTTAATGGATGAGTTTGCCTATGCGGTTCCAACGTATGCGGAAGTGTTCTTTATCCCACGAAAAATAGATAATAAAAGCCTTTCCTTTTACATCACGAATAGGTACAAACCCCCAGAAACGGCTATCATAGCTAGCATCGCGGTTATCCCCCATTACGAAAAGATGGCCTGGAGGAACTTTCACCGGGCCAAAATTGTCACGAGGGCTGACATCTCGAGGCAATATGTGAGGGTCTGTATGCTGAACGTATGGCTCTTTTAAGGGAACACCGTTTATATAAACGATTTTATTTCTTATTTCTACTATTTCCCCCGGCAACCCTATCACCCTTTTGATAAAGTCGAGCTTTCTGTCTTTGGGGAAAATAAAGACAATTATATCTCTTCTTTGGGGCGTACGGCCTTTTATCCAGACTTCCCTGGTTATAGGATTTCTGACTCCGTAAATAAACTTGTTAACCAGGATGTGATCTCCTATGAGCAGGGTTGGGATCATGGAGCCAGAAGGAATTTTAAAGGCCTGTACGAAAAAAGTACGAATAAAAAGCGCCAGCAAAAGGGCAAGAACAATAGTCTTGACCCAATCCCAGATCTTGTACGTAAGTGTGTCTTTATAAGAAAGAGTTTCTTTTTGCGACACAAGAACTCCTTATTAAGCAAATATGCTAGAGCTTTTATTACGATTTAGAAAAAAGGCAAGGGGCTAGCAAAATTTAAATACGTAAAATGGCCAAAAAAGCTTCCTGGGGGATTTCTACCTGGCCAAGGTTTTTCATCCGTTTTTTACCTTCTTTTTGCTTTTCAAGGAGTTTTCTTTTTCTGGTTACGTCACCACCATAGCACTTAGCCAGGACATCTTTGCGCATAGGGGGGATACGTTCACGGGCAATGATTTTTGAGCCAATAGCAGCCTGGATAACTACTTCAAAAAGCTGGCGCGGAATAACTTCTCTTAATTTGGAAACAAGCTCTCGCCCCCGATAATAGGCCTTGTCTTTATGAACAATAAGAGAAAGGGCATCTACGGGCTGTTTGTTGATATAAATGTCTAGTTTAACAAGGTCAGAGGGCCTATAATCTAAAAAGCTGTAATCCATCGAGGCGTAACCACGAGAATATGACTTAAGCTTGTCAAAAAAATCAAGCACCACTTCACTAAAAGGCAAATCGTATATTAATTGAACCCTCTGAGGGGTTAAATAGCGCAGGTCTTTTTGTTGGCCTCTTTTTTCTTCACAAAGGCGCATAATAGCGCCTACATACTCTTTGGGGGTAAAGATTTCTGCGCGAATATAGGGCTCTAAAACCCTTACAATTTTCTCGCGCGCCGGCCAATGAGCAGGGTTTTCTACTTCTACTGTTTTTCCGTCAACAAGCTCTACCCTATAACGCACCGAGGGGGCAGTACTGATGAGTTTAAGGTTAAATTCTCTTTCAAGGCGTTCTTGAATAATCTCCATGTGAAGAAGCCCCTGAAACCCACAACGGAAACCAAAGCCCAGGGCTGCTGAATTTTCTGGCTCATAGGAAAAGGCAGGATCATTTAACCACAGCTTTTCTACAGCTTCGCGAAGTTCATCATATTGTTCGCTTTCCACCGGGAAAAGACCACAAAATACCATCGGCTTTACCTCACGAAAACCAGGAAGTGGCTCACGCGCGGGATTAGCTGCCTCTGTTACCGTATCGCCTATTTTGGTATCACGGACTTCTTTAATGCCTGCGGCAAAAAAGCCAACCTCCCCTGCAACTAACATGTCCACACTAGTAGGATTAGGAGCAAAAACGCCGACTTTAGTAACTTCGAATTCTTTGCCGGTGGACATGAGCTTGATACGCTGGCCAGGATATAATGTGCCATCTACCATACGAATCAAAACCACTACCCCTAAATAAGGGTCGTACCAGGAATCAAAGATAAGGGCCTTAAGAGGGTTGTCTCTTTTTCCCTGTGGTGGTGGAATACGATTAACTATGGCTTCTAAAATTTCTTCGGTGCCTATTCCTTTTTTGGCACTTGCCAGAATAGCATCAGAAGCATCAAGGCCTATTATTTCTTCGATTTCTTTTTTTACCCTTTCTGGATCTGCTTGTGGTAGGTCTATTTTGTTGAGTACGGGAATAATCTCAAGATTGTTTTCAAGGGCAAGATAAACATTAGCAAGGGTCTGGGCTTCTACTCCCTGAGAGGCATCAACAACCAACAAAGCCCCTTCACAGGCAGCTAAACTTCGAGAAACTTCATAGGAGAAATCTACGTGTCCGGGAGTATCTATAAGATTAAGCTGATAAAGCTCGCCGTCTTTGGCTTTGTACCACAGTCTTACCGCCTGAGCCTTGATGGTAATGCCTCGTTCGCGTTCAAGGTCAAGCCGATCCAAAAATTGTTCACGCATTTCACGTTCGGACACCATGCCGGTCTTTTCGAGCAGACGATCTGCAAGAGTGGACTTTCCGTGGTCCACATGGGCTATGATACTAAAATTTCTTATTTTTTCTTGCGGAAACAACTTCATCTCTGGTATTGGATGTTAAAAATTTTTCTAAATTAAAAATTATAGTCTTAAAAGTTTTTGCCGATAAACATAAAAGCCACAATGAAAATTCTGATTAACAGTAATAACTCTGAAATAGTTTGACAAGACAAACAGGCGAGAACAAAGATGGCTCTAAAACTCGGAAATTTAGCCTTTGGAAAAAAGGGATACCTAGGAATAGACCTAGGGAGTTCGGCTATAAAAGTAGCTGAAGTGGAAGGATACCCTCCGGTTTTACGTTCTTTCGGCCAGGTGAAATTACCAGAGGGAGGACTATTTGCCGCAGATACCAGCTCAATGGAAGAAGTTGCCGAAAAACTCAAAAAACTGCTAGATAATCTCAAAATTAAACACAAAAGAGCCATAGTCTCTGTTTCAAGTTATACGTCAATTCTGAAGAGAATAAGTCTAGATATATCGCCTGATCAAGATTTAGAAGAAGCTATACTGGAAGAAGCCGAAGCCCACATTCCTTTTGACCTAGACGAAGTTTACCTAGATTACCAGATTTTGTCATCAGACGAAGAAAAAGTTGACTACATATTAGTTGCTGCGAAAAAAGACCTTATAGACACGATAATCGATTTTATTAAGTTAGCTAAAATAGAGCTAATCATCATAGACATTGACGCTTTAGCTATTACAAATATCTACACATATCTATACCAACCAGAAGATTGCAATTTAGTAATTGATCTAGGGGCTTCAAAAACAAGCATGATAATTGTTAACAACAACGAACTCATCACCACAAGAGATTTAAGCATTGGCACAAAACAATTAGATAACGAAGACGAAGACAAAAAACTATACAATGAAGAAAGGCTGATCAAAGGAATAGAAGAAGCCTATAATTATTTTATAGAAACATCTAATCTAGAGCCGAAAAGGATATATATCACTGGCGGGGGGAGCATTAACAAAAACCTTGTCAAAAAAATCAAACAAACACTAAAAAAAGAGATCTCATATTTTTCAATTGAACCTAAAATAAAAATTGAAAAAATAGAACAAAATACGAAAACATACATTAATCATATAGGCTTAACATCAGTGGGACTCGCATTAAGAGAGATAGTACAATGATAAAAATTAACCTACTCCCCAGAGATAGACAAAAAGAAAAAGGAGACACAAAAAGAATCTTTATACTAATAGCCATATTAGTATATTGCATCATGGCAGCCAGCTACATATGGCTATGGCAACAAGAGACACAAATAAAAGACGAAATCAACAGATTAGAAATCAAATTAAACAGCAAAAAATATGCTCTTAACAAGCTAAAAAAAGCAAAACAGGAGCAAGCAGAGATATCACAAAAAATAACTACCATAGCAAATCTGCTAAAAGAAAACCCCATTTTAATAAAAAACATAGAAATAACTACAAAAAACATTCCATATCAACAAATATTTTTAAGTAAAATACAGGCAGACCAAGCAAGTATTTCCATAAACGCTTTTGCAGCAGATCTTAAAAGCATAGCTACCTATATCAGGAAACTAGAAAAACAAGACGAAATCAAAAAAGTGGAGCTAACAAACACAAAACAAAAAGAAATAAATGGAGAAAAATTAATAAACTTCACCCTTAAAATAGGGACAAAAAATGAAAATTAAAATCCAGCAAGAGATCGAAAAAATAAAAAACCAGTGGAACGGGTTAAGCAAAAGAGATAAAACAATCATAAAAATATTAGCAATTGTCGGCCCGCTACTTTTATACATCAAACTAATAGCATTACCCGCTAAAGAAAACATTGACAAACTAATAAAAGAAAAACAAAAAATAGAACAACAAATAAATCAAGCTCAAATAGCAGAAGCACAACTAAGAAAGATAGAAAAAGAACTAAAAGAATTAAAGAAAATTTCCAAAGAAGCAGAAAAAATATTACCATCAAAAATGGAAATAGCTAGCTTACTACAAAGCATTTCAGACGAAAGTAAAAGATTCAATTTATCAATTATTGAATTCAAAACTCAACAAGAACAAGATACAGAAAATTTATATAAAAAAATTCCTATAATCTTAAAAGCAGAAGGTTCATTTAATAACATCATGCTTTTTATTGATAACATTAGATCCAAAGAAAAAATTTTAACCCCTAAAAAAATAATACTATCTAAAAAAGACAAAACTTTATTAGCAGATTGCACTTTAATTACTTACAGAACCTTAACTCCAGAAGAAATCAAAGAAAAAAAGAATCCCAAAAATAAAAAGAGAAAAAGATGATTAAAAAGAAAAAATTTTTAACAAAACTAATTTTAGCAATTTTTTGTTTAATTATAACAGAAGCGTCGGGATACTCTAAATCTATTTCGCAAAAAATTGATATTGAAGAAGCTTGGAACAAGGCTCTAAAATTAAGAGAAAGTTATAAATTTAGCCCCTTAAATTTTGATCCATTTAAACCATTTATTATTGAATATAAACCAGCTCCCATAGCAAAAAATATAACCGTTTTTCTTAATAATTATGACATTAGCGAGTTAAAACTAGTTGGCATTATTAAGAAAAAAAATGAATACATAGCTATCATTGAAGATCCTTCCGGGAAAGGCTTCTTTTTAAAAAAGGGAGACTACCTAGGAAAACAGGGCGGGGAAATAATAAAAATAACTTCATGTGCCGTTTATATAACACAAAAATTTATTGATTATAGAGGTAGAATTGTACAATCAAAAAAGCCTTTAATATTGACACTCTCAACGGAGGGCGAAACATGCACAGAATAATAAACACCTTAATTTTAATATGCTTTTTCGGATTATATACATCTCATGCAGAAGCATACGATTATAAAATTAAGAACATTAATTTTAAAGAAAAAGAAGACACAATAAGTATCTTCATATTATTCGATGGATTATCTCTCAAACCAGAAGTTAAAAGAACCGGGAAAAAGCTAGTTCTAAGCTTTAAAGATACTAAAATCAATACCATTAATCCTAAACTACCTGAAGGAATCAAAAAATTCGATATAGAACTTGAAGATAATAACACAAAACTATTCATTGAAACTAAATACACCTTGAAAGACATTAAGCAAAAAGAAAACAAAATAATTATAACATTAATAAAAGAAAAAGAAAATTCCTTCCCGTATGACTTACCCCCTCAAATAGGAGAAATAAAAACTCCTTTTCAAGACAAAAAATATACCGGAGAAAAAATATCATTAGACTTACAGGACGCAGACATAAGAACGGTTTTTAGAATGCTCAGTGAAATTGGAAATGTTAATATCGTATTAGGAGACCAGATTTCAGGCAAGATAACATTAAAACTAAAAGACGTTCCCTGGGATCAAGTACTGGATATCGTAATGGCACGATTTGGCTTAGGAAAAGCAGAAATAAATGGTATCATTTATATAGCTCCCCTACAAAAATTACAAAAACAGACAGAAGAAATCAGAAAACTAAAAGAAGCCATGATCCAAGAAAAAGAGATAACCCCTCTAAAAAGAGAATACTTAACATTAAACTACGTCAAAGCATGCGATCTTATTGATTCGGGAACTATTAAAAGTTTAATGACAGAGAGAGGAACTATAAGTTGCGACGATCGAGCAAATCTACTCATTATTAAAGACACCAGTATAGCTATTAACGCTATAAAAAATTTAATAAAGAGGATAGATATTCCCAATAAACAAGTCCTAATAGAAGCAAGAATAGTTGAAATTTCCAGTAATTTTGCACGGAATTTAGGGATTCAGTGGTATGGAGGATATTATAATTCAGGTAATTTTCGGATAGGACCATCTTCAGCTTTTCCTGTAGGTTCAGGAGGAAATCCCGTAGATGGTGTATATGATACTTCAACCGGTCAAAATACAGAAACTCCTCGAGATAGTTTTTCAAAAGGTTCTTTGCCTTTTGGCCCTATTGTAGATCTTGGAATTCCTGAGGCCACCACTACACTTGGACTTGCAATAGGTCATATTACTAGCACATCTGCATTATTATTAGACATGCGCTTATCTGCTCTAGAAACGCAAGGACTGGGAAAAATAGTATCTGCACCAAAAATTATCACTAAAGACAATGAGGAAGCCTTAATAAGACAAGGGTATCAAATACCATATCCTCAAATAACAGCAGAGGGAACAGTAGCTACAGAATTTGCGAATGCCGATTTAACTCTTAAGGTAATTCCCCACATTCTACCCAATAACGAAATTAAATTATCAATAGATATAAATAAAAGCGAACCAGATTGGAGTAGACAAGTAAATGGCGTGCCTTCAATCATTACGAGAAGTGCGAAAACTTTTGTAAGGGTCCCCAATGGAGGAACAGTTGTTATCGGTGGACTGAAAGTCACCAAAAAGAACGAAAGCTATGGTCGGGTTCCAGGGCTTTCTAAAATTCCTGGTGCTGGAAATCTTTTTAAGAATAGCCAAAAATCCCAAGAAGAACAAGAACTCCTAATTTTTATTACTGCCAAAGTCGTTAGCTCTGCGGTAGAAGAAATCGACTATTAAAGATTGCCAAGACCGAGACATGGCCTTAGGATAAGGCTATGTCTCAGTCTGTAGTTATTCTTTTTAAAGAGACCCTACGGCGCTTTTGGCACGATAAGTGCCTCATGAGTGCGCAGGCCCTCACCTACAATACCGTTTTTGCCTTTGTCCCTTTGCTTGCTTTTGGCCTTTCTATTGTTCAGGTATTTATAGGAGCTGAAGAAATAACCACCCGGATAAACGACGCCCTATCTCAGTTTTTGAATCCTGGAGCACTGAGCAAAGCCCAAGAAACCATTCTTAATCTGGTCCAGGAAGCCCAGCACGCCCCTCTTGGCGCAGCCAGTATGATCCTTTTCCTCACCATGGTTATCGGGCTTCTCATGCAGTTTGAAGAAGTTATAAATGAAATTTTTCGGGTTAAACAAAAAAGATCTATCTTCCAAAAAATAATCGTTTACTGGATGGGACTGACGCTTGGCCCCATACTTGTAACTCTTCCTTTAGGTGCAAGCATTTATCTTACCCACCTCGGATTAAAAGGGTATGGCTTGGTATCTTTTCTGCTGAAATTCTGGATGATCCCCACTTTGATGTTACTTTTCGCTGGTATTTATCTCTACCTTCCCGCCAAAAGGATAAAGTTCAAAGCCGCTTTTGCCGGAGCAACTATTGCAGCCACTTTGTGGATTATCTTGGCCTCCCTTTACGCTTTTTACACCACCAAAGCCGTTGCTTATTCTAAACTTTACGGGTCTTTGGCAGTTATTCCTTTGTTTTTACTCTGGCTCTGGCTCAATTGGGTACTGGTGCTCCTTGGAGCAGAGATAGCCTCGGTTTTACACTACAAAGAAAAAATACTTGCGCATTTCCGCACTAAAAATGACACCTCTTCCCTACTATTAGCTTTAGGGGCCCTGCTGTGCATCTACGACCATCTTCATCAAGGGGAAGAAGCTCCTACACTCGTTAGGATTTCGTCTTTGCTTAATTGTTCGCCTTTTCACTTGGAAGATGTCCTGGAAAATTTGATTAAAAACAAACTTATCTATGAGTTTGAAAATCGCTTTTATCTGGCCAAAGATGCCGAAGCGTTAGAACTTAAAGAAGTCCAGGAAGCCATTGAAGGGAAACTGCCAATTGCGATACCAGAGACACCTCTTTTAAAACCACCCTATGAATTTCTACTCAAAGAAAAAAAGCTCTGGGAGGGAAAATCTCTCAAGCACCTTTATCAAAAGACAGTAGAGGAGCGAACAAAATATGGCGCGTTGTCGGAAGTGTCGTAAAAAAGCAGATATCTTTATCCCTCACCACCGCCTGCCATTGTGTGATGCACATTTTAAAGAATGGTTCGAGGAATACCTTGAGCGTACTATCAAAAAATTTAAGATGTTTCCCAAAACGGCTAAAGTCCTGGTGGCCATCTCCGGGGGTAAAGACAGCCTGGCTCTCTGGCAAGCCCTTACCAATCTTGGTTTCGACACAGAAGGTGTCTTTATAGATCTTGGCATTGAAGATTTTTCTATTATTTCGCGCCGGGTATCAGAAAATTTTGCCGAAAACATAGGAAAGACCCTCCACGTGGTTTCCCTAAAAAAAGAAACAGGAATAAGTATCCCCGATCTCAAGGCTCGGACCCAAAAATATTGCTCTCTTTGCGGAAGCATTAAACGATACTTGCTCAATCGTTTTGCACGTCTGAATAAATTCGACGTTATCGTCACCGGTCATAACCTTGATGACGAGGCCTCCTCTCTGCTTGGCAACACCATCAACTGGCACTTAAAGTATCTAGCCAGGAAGTATCCTGTGCTTCCTGAAGGAAATGGCTTTGTTAAAAAGGCAAAGCCTCTTTGCCGATTCACCTCTTTTGAGATAAAAGAATACGCTAGAAGACAAAACATCGAATTTCTGGAAGAACGTTGCCCTCTTTCTCCAGAGGCCACGCGTTTGGTCTATGCCGAAATAATGGACGAGCTTGAAAAACGCATGCCTGGGACCAAAATTCGTTTTTACATGGACTATCTGCGCAAGGTCTATCCTATTTTTAACGAACGCGTAGAAGAATTCCTGGAAAAACCCCTTACTACCTGTGAGTTTTGTGGTGAGCCTTCGGTATCTTCTCCTTGTTTTGTATGTAAACTAAAGGCAGAAGCTAAGGCATAAGGTATTTCTGTTGGTCTTTGGGAACCCACCAGCGTTCAATATTGTAGGAGATACCAATGGGCGCAGGTTTTATACCTTTAAAACGCTTGTGAATACAGGGGAGACTCATAGGCACGTATAGAAAGGTATAAGGTTGGTCCTCTGCCAAAATTTCTTGAAAGCGAAAATAGATCCTCTTGCGCTTTTCTCTATCAAACGTGCGCCTACCCTCTTCAAGAAGTTTGTCAACTTCAGGGTTCTTGTAGCCAATAAAATTTAGCCCTGGCGGCTTAATCTTACTTGAATGCCATATATCGTAGACATCTGGCTCGGTGGAAGTGGTCCAGCCGAGAATTACCGCTTCAAAGCGCCTTTTATCAATGAATTCTTTGATAAATGCCGTCCACTCCACGGTGCGAATGTGCATCTTAATACCTATCTGGGCCAGGCGATATTGGATCACCTGCGCGGTTAAAAGGCGGGAAGTATTCCCCTGGTTGGTGAGCACGGTAAACTCAAAAGGTTTTCCGTCTTTGTCAAGGATGCCATCGCCATCGGTATCCCGCCAGCCTGCCTCATGCAACAAGGCCAGGGCCTTTTCAGGATTGTAGGGATAGCGCTTTACATGGGGATTATAAAACCAGGTGTCAGGCTTATAAGGTCCGGTGGCCTCTACCCCGAGCCCGTAAAGCACCCCGTCTATAATCTCTCGCTTGTTAATAGCGTAGGAGATGGCCTGACGCACGCGTTTGTCTTTAAACAAGGGATGGCGCAAATTGTAACCCAGGTAGGTATATGAGAATGAAAGATAGCGATATTTATTAAAACGGGCCAAGAAAGACGGAGAATTAGTCTGACGGGCATATTGAAGAGGGGTTAGCCCCATCCAATCGATCCCTTCTGCTTTAAGTTCCATAAACATGGTCGTTGGATCTGGAATTACACGAAAGATAATGTAATTAAGGTAAGGCCGACCTTGAAAATAGTTGTCATAGGCCTTGAGGACGATTTTTTCCTGCGGACGCCATGACTGAAACATAAAAGGCCCTGTGCCGATAGGATGCCTGCCAAAGTCTGTTTTGGTAATGTCTTTTCCCTCAAGGATATGCTTGGGAAGCACTACCAAATTCCCCCAGGAACCAAGGGCAGGAGCAAAGGGCTTTTTATAATGCACCCGAAAGATATATTTCCCAAGGACTTCTGCTTTTTCTACTTCCAGGAAATCGCCGGCATAAGCCGTAGGGGTCTTGGGATTGCGAATGAGGTTGAAGCCAAAAAGCACGTCTTGAGCGGTAAATTCCTTTCCGTCGTGCCATTTGACACCCTTACGAAGGTAAAAAGTAATCGTTTTGCCGCCGTTGGTTACCTCGTATCGCTCTGCCAGGTCCCCAACAAGATTAAGATTTTTGTCGTATTTAACGAGGCCGTTAAAAATAAGACCTGCTACCTCGTGACTCGGAGCATCCGTGGCAAGCATAGGGATAAGAATGCTCGCATCACCAATTGAGCCTATAACCAGAGCATCGCCATAGTCCTGGGCCTTTGCCGGAAACGCAAACACAAAAAGCGCAAATATGATTAAAAAGACTTTCCTCATAGCTAAACTCCCGTTAATTTTGGCACAAATAACTTAAATTGGAAGACATGGAGGAAATTTTGGAATTAAAAGCCATCTTAGCACCCCAAACACATTTGCGGCTTGACCTTGCAGGCCTTCTCCTTGCAGCCTTTGATAAAATTATTCTTTTACAACCCACAGAGGAAAAACCAAAGGGCCCGGTAGAAGATTTAATCAAAAAAGGTTTAGTTGAAATCATCACACCCCCGCCCCTTGGCGAAAAGCTCCCCTGGTTTCAAAGGCTAATAGCCTCTTACGAAGAATGGGGGCAGATGATGCGCTGGCCTGAAAACGTAGCCATGTTCAAGACAAGACCCGAAGTTCTTGAAGAAACCGTCTCAGAGATCAAGGCCCAGATCCTTGGCAAAGAACAAGATAAGCCCAACCCTGACCTTCAGGCACGCATCATTTTGCAACTTGCCCAAAACCTAGACAAGCGTCTGGAAGAACTCGACTTTGAATATCAGGATTTAAAGTCCCACGCCGAAAGGCTTGCAGACTTTATCGTAGGGCATGATCCTACCATCAGGCGTTTTCCAGATTGGGTTATCGAGGGCAAAGAAACAAGCCATGAACTTCCAAACTTAAAAGAACGAATGCTTGCCTTTGCCCATCTTATTGGCCTCATTGACGAACTTCCTTCCAATAAAATTGTCTCAGACCAACTCGAATTAATAGAAAGTTTTCTTGACTTTGACCCCCAAGCTCAAAAGCTGGGTAAGATAAGCCTTCCCCCGACAGAAGAAGCCCTTCTTCGTGAAGACTCAAAAGAGTGCAAAGAAAAGATAAGAGCCCTTCTTAACGGACAGAAGATAAACGAAGAAAAAGCCCCGTATCTTGAAGTCTTTCGGCTTCCTTTTGAGACCAAAAGCCTTTTTCTTGCCCTCAAAAATCCAAAGGCCTTAAAAGAAGGCGAGACTTATCTTTTTTATTTGGGGCGCGCTTAAGGCTTGACAAGAGCGTCACAATCGAGAACATTTTAAAGAGCGTGGCGGCGTAGCTCAACTGGTGAGAGCATGCGGCTCATATCCGCAAGGTTCGGGGTTCGAGTCCCTGCGCCGCCACCAACAAAACAGAGGCGGCGTAGCCAAGCGGTTAAGGCGACGGTCTGCAAAATCGTTATTCCGGGGTTCGAATCCCCGCGCCGCCTCCAAGGTGTTTCCTATGTTTGAACTCACCGTTAAAGATGAATTTGCAGCAGCACACTATTTGCGCAATTACCCTGGTGCCTGTGAACGCCCTCACGGCCATAACTGGAAAGTAGAAATCGCTGTTTGCGGCACAGAGCTTAACGAAATACACGTCCTGATTGATTTTAAAGACTTAAAACGCTTTCTTAAAGAAGTCCTTGAGGAATTAGATCATCGCGATCTAAACGAGCACCCAGCTTTTCAAGACAAAAATCCATCCTCTGAAAATATCGCGCGCTTCATTTTTGAAAACCTTAAAGAAAAACTCGCTCCGTATCCGGTAAAGCTTGTACGTGTTTCCGTATGGGAGACTGAACGCTCCTGTGCCTCATATCTTGCTGAGTGATATGCCCCAAGAAAAAGTCCTTGATGTCTCTGAAATTTTTGTAAGTCTGCAAGGAGAAGGAACCCTCGCTGGTATCCCGACTTTTTTCGTAAGACTTTCTGGTTGTAACCTGAGGTGCAACTGGTGTGACACCTCTTATGCCCAAAAACCAAGTAAAAACTTCATTTCCATTGAAGAAATAGTCAGACACTGGGAAAAAGCCGGCAAAATCCCTTATGTCCAGATAACCGGTGGAGAACCACTTTTACAGGAAAATGTTTATGATCTCATGGATTTTTTCCTGAAAGAGGGCGTAACTCTTCTTCTTGAAACCAATGGCAGCATTTCTCTTCGAAAAGTACCGAAAGAGGTCATAAAAATACTTGACTTAAAAACCCCCTCTTCGGGCATGACTCCGTACATGCGCTATGAAAATCTTGCTTATCTCGGCACAAAAGACCAGGTGAAATTCGTTATAGCGGACAGGGTAGATTACGAATGGGCCAAAAAAAGAATGAGTCTTTACTATTTGCCAGTTTATACCCAGGTACTCTTTTCCCCGGCCTGGGGGCTAATGAATCCGCAAGAGCTTGCCAATTGGATAATTGAAGAAAGACTCCCTGTGCGCTTTCAGTTACAACTTCATAAGATCCTCTGGGGTGAAAAACGCGGGGTATAAAGGGCCTGGAGGCCCAGGCCCTTTATTTTCTTTAGAAGAACACCTCAAAGGACATGTAGAAGTTATACATGTGATCAAGAGGAATAAACATCTGTGAATACGCTGGCCCGTAGGCTGTCATATCATCAAGCTCGTTAATTTCATGGGGTTCTCCGAGCCAGGAGCCACTTCCGCTGTAATTAAACCAGTAATATTGAAAGCCCAAGCGTAGGAAAACCCTAGCATATTCAGAAAGCGCTTCGCCTGCTGGCAAATCCTGGATCCAGTAAATTTCACCCACATGGCCCCTGGTGGCAAGCTTGTTGAAATAAACGTCATCTGTGGCCACCATAAAGGGCATCCACCATTTGGAGCCATAGTTGTATTCAAGCCCGAGCTTCCCACCAGGAACCTGCGGAACAGGAATCCTGGCCCCCAAATAAACCGCCCAACCTGTATGGGTCGAGGTATCAACCGCTGAAGGATCTGCTAAAGAAAAGCCGCCAAGCAAAGTGTAATACATATTCATTTCCTGCCCACTTTGGGCATTTGAGTCGTACACATAAACTGGCATGGCACCGAGTTTATCCGGGTCTGTAATAGAAAGGCCCAATGACACAAAATAGTCAACTCCGTCCAGGCCAAGATAAGGAATATCGACTTTATGTAGCCAGGTTGCCCCGATCTCGTAAATGTCGCCAAGATTGTGGTTGGTAGTGACATGCATGGGACCAAGTTTAGACATCACCCAGGTCCCTTCCGGAAAGTCCATTACCCCTTCGGCCTTAAAGAGCTGGAGTATTAACATCATATTACGGTCTTTGTCGTCTAATACATCCCAGACAAAGCCATAAAAATCAATATCATCCTTGGCGCGATCTATGGGCATTTTAAAGCCAGACTCAAAGCCACGACCATAACAAAAGCGGATCCTACCAGGCCAGGGCCAGGTGTATTGATAACCAATAGTAGCCCCATCAAAAGGTACGTCTATGTTAATGCCAGCTGGAGATGCTTCACGCTTATCAAGCCCTTCACGCAGGTGGCTCGGTGCACCGTGGGTGGTGGGACGACGTCCAAAAGAAATCCAGATTGGCAAATCAGCAATGTTAGTCCAGTTAAAGTAGGCACGGTCAACGTAAAGACGACTATCTGACGGACGCACGCCAAAAGTAAAATTGTTGCTCATAGATGGGAAAAGCTCAGGGGAAACATAGTCGTCAGACATCCCCCATATTTTGTAATACGCTAGCCTAACTTTGACATTTACGTTCTCCGTGGGATTAACTTTAAAGTTAAGGCGCATGCGGTTAGTCCAGATGGTATCGTTTTCTTTATAACCTTCTTGAAGTTGTCCGTGGCCGGGGTCTGCCATATCAATCATAGGGAGCATACGATAATAAGGGGCCCCCACGTAGTAAAAGCCGTTAAAATAACTCCAGTAGCTAGGCGCCACTTTGGCCCTGGTTGAATCCACTCTTGTGCGGATATCGCCCCAGATTTTGAATTTCCCCATATTGTTTTTTACGGTTTCCAGGTAATCACTTGTCTCTTCGACCACTTCGGCCTGTTCTTCCTGGCTGGCTTTTACTTCTTTGAGCTGTTTTTTTAAGACCTCAAGCTCGCGGGAAAGCTCCTCAATACGTTTCATTAGTTCCTCTGTAGAAGGCTTTGCCGCCCATACACCAACTGGTAACAGCAAGAGAAAGGCCAAAAAAACTCCCATCAAGCGACTCATAAAAACCTCCCTTTGGTATTTAAATTCCTAAAATTTCATTCACAATTCTAGTAGACAAATATAGAACGGGTCAAACAAAAAAGATTTATCAAAACTGATTTTTAATAAAAATTTTGCTTAAGAAGCAATGCTGAAAACAGAACAATAATGAAAGACCTATCAAAGGTCTCAAAGAGAATTTCCTTTGGTAGTTAAGTCCCAAGGCACTTCTACTACTACGTCGCCCCGTGATGACTGCTATGGGAAGTCATTATGAGCACGTGCAGAAAATAATCCCCTTCCTTATAAAACAAAGAAGCTAAATCACTTGGTCAGCCCTGCGGGCCTCTTGGGATGAGATTGTAGGCAAGATCTCAGACGTAAAATTTAATAACAAACCGTGACTACTTCTTCAGATACACAAATTCCCTTAATAAAGAAGAAAAAGACAAATACAACTTAAAAAGTTAGCAGACAAAAAAGGGCGGCTTCATAACACCGCCCTTTTGGAAAATTCTTACACGCAGCCAGTGGGCTTAGGAAGACCAGCCATTTTACAGGCTCCCTTACCAGGGCCAGAGGGAAAAAGTTCGTAAATCTTCTTAAGAGGATAGCCTGTTACCTTAGAAAGAACACGAACCATGGGAGCGACACCGTTTTTCTTGTAGTAATCCTGGAGCACCTTGATAACTTTCCAGTGTTCGTCGGTCAACTCTTCAATACCCTCAAGCTGCTTAACATACTCAACCCATTCCATGCACCACGCATCAAGACCACCGAGAAGGAAACCGTCTTCATCTACCTCAAACTTTTTACCTTTGAATTCTACTACCGGCATAATGCCCTCCTTAATTCAGAGAATTATCTTTAAAGCGCTAGTTACTATAGGGGTTTAAGCTTGTCAAGCAAACTATTTTCATGAAAATTTAGCAAGAACTCCTTTTTTGAAGATTTTATAACAGATTTTGCAAATAATGTCAAAATTTAGGCTCCAAATAGAGATTGTTCTTTCTATTATCGTAATAGCAAGGAAAGAAGGGATAAGTGGGTTTTATCGAGATTTTTAAAACCAAGTCGTCGTGTTAAAGTTAACGCCCTTTTAAATTCGTCTTTGGTAAGCAACCGATTGATCTCAGGGAATTTTTCTACCCTGCCTGCTGGATGATAGTGCCCCATTAAGTTGAGATGAACGTTTGCTGAAATTTCATCTCTTATAAAGGAAAGGATTTTTTCAGTCTCTTCAAGCATACCTGGCATTACTAAATGCCTGATAATGAGACCACGTTTGGCAAGGCCTTTTTCGTCAAGAACTAACTCGCCCACCTGGCGATACATTTCTTTAATAGCCTCTCGTGCAACCTTGGCATAATCTTTAGCCCCCAGATATTTGGCACAAAGATCAGGACTCCAGAGTTTGAAGTCCGCAAGGTAAATGTCCACAATGCCTTCAAGAAGTTTGAGTGTTTCAATTTTGTCGTAGCTTCCTGTGTTAAAAACTATGGGAAGGGCAAGACCTTTTTCACAGGCTATTTTCAAGGCCTTTAAAATTTGAAGTACCTGGTGACTAGGGGTTACAAGATTGATATTGGCACAGCCCTGCGAAGCCAGCTCTAGCATAACCTCTGCAAGTTTTTCATAAGAAATTTCTTGCCCTGCTCCTTCCTGGCTGATTTCATAGGTCTGACAAAAAACGCAGGCCAAATTACATCCAGAAAAAAAGATAGCCCCTGAACCTTGCTCTCCCACCAGGCAGGCCTCTTCGCCAAAGTGAGGTTCGTAGCCAGCAATTTTAGGGAGCCAGGAAGTTTTACAAAAACCTAGTTTTTTTACCCTATCGACACCACATTCTCTCGGGCATATACGGCAGGCTTCTTTTTGGTTTTCTAAAACCTCAATAGCTTTTGTGATAAGTAGTAATTTATTCAGAGATCCTTTTCTCCTGCCATATATTTTTCAAAGTGAGGGAAAAGCCTACGGTAAGTTGCTATCATGTGTTCCGGCACAACACGCACATCCCCAAAAACCGTCATAAAATTAACGTCTCCGTCCCAGCGGGGAACGATCTGAATGTGTAGATGCTCAGGAATTCCAGCCCCTGCTACTTTACCAAGGTTAATCCCTACATTGAAACCATCTGGCTTCATTACTTCACGCAAAATCCTTATAGATGTTCTTACCGTGAGCATAAGGGCGGAAAGCTCGTCAGGGCTCAGATCATCGAGCTCGGGCACATGACGACGCGGGGAGACAAGTAAATGCCCGGTATTGTAGGGGAACTTATTCATTATGACTATTGTTTTGTCGTCAACATAAAGAATTAGACGCTTTTCATCTGGAAGCTTTATTTCAGGAGGGCAAAAGGGACAACCTGGTTCCCTTTTGCCAAGGATGTATTCCATGCGCCAGGGAGCCCACAAAACCTTCACTTTTTACCTCCGTTGATGAGCAGCCTGTTAGGAAAACAGATACTTATCTCAGTCTCCAAGGGATGGAGTGAAAGTATTTTTAATGAACCGCCGTGTAATTCGACAATTTTTTTTGATAGCGAAAGCCCAAGGCCCGTTGCCTCTGTTTGGGTGGTTAAAGAATCAGCTTTCTTGCGAGAATAGATGACCTTGATACACAGGCCTTTATCGTCTTTAAAAACTCCAATATTTAACATTCCGCCAGCAGGCATGATTTCAAGGGCACTTTTCATCAAATGGATAAAAACTAGCTGCATTTCTTTTGGATCTACGTGGATTATAGGGTCTCCGTTGGTACATTCGAAAGAAACGTGAATGCCTCGTTCTTTAAACGTAGGGAGAAATACGTTAAGGGCAGCTTGAAGAAGCCGAAAAAGTCGTACTGGCTCTTTTTTAAGCTCAAAAGGCTTGGAAAACTGGAAGATATCTTCCAAAACCCTCTCAAGCCTTTCAGCTTCGCGCACCATGGTTTTTAGATAGCCTTCCATGCCCTCAGGGACATTTCGCCGCAAAAGAACTTTGGAAAGCCCTCCCAGAGCAGAAAGAGGATTACGAATCTCGTGAAATACTTTGGAAGAAAGCTGCCCTATTACCGCAATCCTTTCAGCTTCCAGCAGAAGATGTTTCTGGCGCATAAGTTCTTTGTAGGAAAAAAGGCGCTCAAGGGCAACACTGACCAAAAGAGATATTGTTTCTAAAAATTGTAGTTCTTCTGAACAAAATGGTTTCCTGGTTATGGCGTTATCCACCAGGATGAAGCCATAAACAAGTGGCGGCATACGCAAAGGAGCCGCAACCGCTTGTTCGACTCCAAGTTTTTCGAGAAAAGCTGCCGTCTCAGTAGATGTTTCCGGAGTCAAAAGGATAATGTTTTTTTGCCCATCAAAGATATCATACCAAACAGAAGTCTGTGGGGGAGGAGAAAATCTTTGTTTTTTAATAAAGGCAATCGCTGGGGTGTCTCCGCTTTCGATTTCATTTTTAACACGAGCAACCATCTCTTCAAAAGAGGGTTTCTCTTTCTCAAGGGCCCCCCACACCTGAGAAGCTTCTTCTGGAGACATTGGACCAATGCCAGTAACTCCCTTAAATACGTCTTCTGTCTCTTCCTTACGAAAAACAAAAGCCCTGTTAAAACGCAACCCCTCAGCCGCAGTAGCCGCCACCAACAAAGCTGCCCAAAGGTCTTTTTCGTCTTCGGCTTGTAAAAGTTGCGTTGCAAAACTAAGAGAAAGCCTAAGCAACTCTTCAATCCTGCATTTATCTTTAGGGCAGATACTCGGCTTTAAAATACCTGCGGAAATATCGTTTTTCATGCCAATAAAAGTCAAACCTCTTTTAAGTTCAAAATTTGAAATATTTTCCATTTTAAAATTAGTTTAAACTATTTGGATAACATAACAAGTTTCTTGTGAAGAAATGAACTTATTGCTGGAACACTTTTTGTCAACGTTTTCCTCTCGTGGATCCCTTCCCCTTTTTCGTTCCGAAAAATAGGAACGGATCCTTGTATTTTTGCCAAAACGATTTGACAACGAAAATAAGCCCTTCGGGAACAAAAAGCAGGATAAACATCAAGCTTAAGCCGTAAAAAATGTCTTTATATTCTTCAAAAAACCCCAAAACTAAAGGAAGAGGAGTTAAAAAAACAGACCCTAGCAACGCTCCCCATGGATTTCCCTTTCCTCCAACAAGCACCATGGTCACCACTTCTACCGAATAGAAAATATCAAATGTTTTAGGACTTATAAAAGAAAGAAAATGAGCGTAAAGAGCTCCAGAAAATGCCGTTAAGATTGCACTAAAAGTAAAAGCCCAAACTTTGTAAGACAAAACCGAAATCCCTAAGGACCTGGCCGCAGCTTCGCTTGCTTTGATGGCTTTAAGCTCTCTTCCTATCCGTCCCCCGAGCAGTCGCAATATAAAAAAGAAAATAACCAGGCCAAAAAACCAGATGAGATAGTAGTTTGATTTATCAGTATTGAAACAAAAACTTCCAATGCAGTAAGGAGGTATCCCTGGAAGGCCCGAAACACCACCAGTAACAGAATCAGCTTCCACCAAAAACACATACACTATAAGATTTAAGGCCAAAGTGGCCATAACTAGATAATGTCCGCGCAAACGCAAAATAAAACGCCCTAGGGACCAGGCTACCAATCCGGTAAAAAAAACAGCTAAAAGAGTAGCTAAAAAAGGCGAAAGCCCTAAGTAGATTTCCGTCAACGCTGAACCATAAGCCCCTAGGGCGTAAAAAGCCCCGTGACCAAGAGAAATTTGGCCTGCAAAACCGATGAAAAGGCTAAGGCCCAAGGTCACCAAAAAATAAAGGCCAATAAAAGCCAAAACATTTAAGTAATAAGAATTGTGAATAAAAATCGGCAAGGCTAAAACTATTAAAACTAAAAGAAAAAAAGCCCTCATAATTTTTCGTCCTCGTGAGAGCCAAGCAGACCCTGAGGTCTCAACAAAAGGACTATGAAAAGAAGACTATAAGCAATAAGATTTTTGAAGGCTGAAGTAAAATATCCCCCTATCCCTTCAATGAGCCCCAGCAAAAGACCCCCTATAAGGGCGCCTGGGAAACTTCCGTACCCCCCAAGAACTGCCGCGGCAAAACCTTTAAGGCCAAGATAAACTCCGCTTTCAAAAGAAAGAGGCCAAACAGGTGCTACCAAAATTCCGGCAAGCCCTCCAAGGGCTCCAGCCAAAGCAAAACTAAGGGTAATAACTTTTTTTACAGGGAT
Organism: Thermodesulfatator atlanticus DSM 21156; assembly: GCF_000421585.1. NCBI lineage: Bacteria > Pseudomonadati > Thermodesulfobacteriota > Thermodesulfobacteria > Thermodesulfobacteriales > Thermodesulfatatoraceae > Thermodesulfatator > Thermodesulfatator atlanticus. Next base: position 38,243 of record NZ_ATXH01000006.1, on the reverse strand, counting down.
CCCCACCATTGCGGCGGCTTTCCGATCCACAGCCACTGCCCGGATAGCCTTACCCCAGATAGTATGCTTAAAGAAAAAATGAAGCAGTAAAAATGCTGTAAGCGTAATGACAATAATCCACAAATACTGGGAATCTATTAAAAAAGCCCCGAGTTTCAAATTACTGTGACTAATTGGAGGAAGACTAAGAGGTCTTTTCCCCCAAACTTCTTTAATAATGCCGTGCAGGGAAATGGAAAAACCAACAGTTACAAAGACCAAAAGGATAATTTCGCGAGATTTTGCGCGCGTGAGGATAAATGACCAAAGAAAAAAACCTATCAAAGAGGCAAAAAGAACACCTCCCAAAAAGGCCAACCAGTACGGAAATCCCATGCCAACAAGAACGGTGTAGGCAAGGAAGGCTCCTAGAACGGCAAAATCACCCTGGGCAAAATTAACTATGCCGGTGGCATTGTTGATAACGCTAAATCCTAATGCAATTAAAGCGTATATAGAACCAGCAGAAAGCCCTGCCAACACGAATTGAAGAAAAACAGCCAAATCCATGGAGGAAATTTCTAACCTAAGGAGCCACAGACGTAAACACCATTAGCGTTGAGAGGCCTAATTATCCATCATTACGGCGATATTTTTTTGAATTTCTTCTAAACGAAAAGGCTTTTGAATAATATGGGTGATCGCCATGCGTTTTAAAAACTCCAGGTCATAGGGGCTTAAAAACCCTGTGGTCACGAGAATAGGCAGATCCTTCTTTTTTTGTTTGGCGGCCTCAATTACCCTGCGACCAGGAACCCCCGGAAGATTTAGATCAACCACTAAAACCCCAGGAGTAATTCCTTCCTCTAACTTTGAGATAGCTTCTTCTCCGGAAAAGCAACAAATAACATTGTATCCCTTTTCTTTTAAAAAATTAGCTATAGCTTCAGCAATCCCCTTCTCATCTTCAACTACCATCACAGTAGAAAAGGACTTTTTGAGAAGCTTTTTCTTCAGGTCTTGGCCCAGGGTTTTACGAGGAGGCGAAACCTGAGGCAAATAAACCCTAAAGGTTGAACCTTTGCCCATGGCTGTTTTTACAAGGATAAAGCCCCCGGCATTTTCTATTATGCGGCGTGTCACAGCAAGCCCAAGCCCTGTACCAGATTCTGGGTTTTTGGTAGAAAAATAGGGATCAAAAATACGCCTCAGGTCTTCAGGAGCAATACCTGTCCCCGTATCACTTACTTCTAACACTGCAAAACTTCCCCGCTTAGGAACTATCCCCCCAGGGATGTAGCCGTCTAACTTCTCATCTGGCAAAGAGGTTCGATATGTTCGCAAGGCGAGAATGCCCTTTTCTCCCATTGCTTGAACAGCGTTAAGACACAAGTTCATGATAATTTGGGTCAACTGAGAAGGATCTAACGGGACATAAAGCTCAGATTCTAAGAGGTTAAGCTTAACACCGATACCATCAGGTATTGTCTCTTGAAGAAACGTCAATGCTTCACGGACTTGATTATTCAATTCTGAAACATTGCTACTTCCTTTTCTTTCGGGATGAGAAAAAGAAATCATTTGTTTTACAATACCAGCAGCCCTATCACAAAGAGATAATATATCGTTCACATATTTAGCATCAGAAGAAAAAACCCTTTCTGTTAGTAATTCTGCCTTTAAACGGATTGCTGCTAAAATGTTATTAAAATCATGGGCAATGCCCGCAGCCATAGTTGCAATTGCTTCCATTTTCTGCATCTGAACTAATCTTTCTTGAAACTGACGCTCTTTGGTAAGATCTTCAATAGAAAAAACATATCCTAGTAAAGTATCTTTTTCTTTTTGATGAAAAGAACGAACCTTCAAAGATAAAATCTGACTTGTCTCTGATAATTTCACTTCACAATGAAAAACGCCTTCTTGCTCGACAATTTTTTTCACAAGCTCAGGATTAAAACGTCCAATCAAAAAGCTCATTAGACCATAGAAATCTTTACTTTTCGCGAGTTCAAAAAATTCCTCTGCTTTTGGATTGGAAAAAATAGGTTCCATTTTCTCGTTGGTGATTATGATGCCTATATCCGAGGCCTGTTCTACGATAAGCTGTAATATGTTTTGTATACGAACAAGCTCTTGGCTTACGGCTTCGAGTTCTTTAGTCTTTTGGTGTAAAAGTTCTTGGCCATATAACAAGGCTTTTTCTTTAAGTTCTTTTTCTACAAGATATCTGATATATTCCGGGCCACTTTCTTTTGGTAACACATAGCGCGCGCCCTTAATAACATATGCAAAGGGATCGCCTTTATAGTTTTCTTCTGGCAGAAGAAAAAGCGAAAGATGAGGGGACTCCTGTTTGATAATAAAGGCTTCCTCAGGAGAAAAAGAAGTGGAAATAAATCCTGCGGAAAAATTATTTTCCCTAACCACTCGCAACGTTTCCTTCAAAGAAGAGAGAAAAGTTACCTGAAATCCAGCTTGCCTAAGGGTTCTCAGCCAGTTGTTATCGCTATTGGTACCAAGCATAAAGACATGATAGGCCTCTTTGGTCTTTTGTCTTTCTCTCTCAAAGATTCTTTTTATTTCGCTTAAAAGCTTTTTTGATGAACAGGGATACTTTAGATACCCTTCTACGCCGAGCGCCTTTACAATGTCTTCAATCTCTTCAGGGGCAAAATAAGAAGAAATAATAAGAACTGGCAAGTTAAAATTATTTTCAAAAATAAAGCGACAAAGACCCCAGCCGTCCACCCGTGGCATGTAAAGGTCTGTAATCAATAAGTCAAAGGACTTCTTCTCAGAAACCAACTCAATGGCCTTCAAACCATCTTCAGCCACGGCAACTTCATAGCCGGCCTTTTTCAGAACTGAAGCAAGACGGTAGCGCTGAACCGGTTCGTCGTTAACAAGTAAAATATGTCTTGCTGCTCTTGCCTTCATACAATTTTTAGATTAATTCTAAATTAGCACTAAGTCCAACAAGTGAGGTGCTTATGACTAGTTCACTCCTTCTCAGCATCGCCACGTTTCTTTATTTAGCAGCGGCTATTTTTTACCTGCTTAACTGGATTTTTGGCTGGCGAAAATGCGGCCTCATAGGCACAGCCACCGCAGCAGGAGGCCTTGCGCTCCACACTCTCGGCTTTTTTATGCGCTGGTGGGAATCCCACCAACTTGGCTTTGGCCGCATCCCCCTTACCAACTTATATGAATCTTTAATATTCTTCGGCTGGTCAATCGTAGCAGTTTACCTTTTTCTTGAATTTAAACTAAAAAATCGCATTATCGGCGCTTTTGTTATGCCTTTTGCCTTTTTAAGCATGGCTTATGCCTCTTTTTCCACTGACCAGGAGATCCAACCCCTTATTCCAGCCCTCCAAAGTAACTGGCTCACCGTGCACGTGGTCACCTGCTTTTTGGGATATGCCGCTTTTACCGTGGCTTGTGGGCTGGGCATCATGTATCTTTTGCGCTCTCGCGCCAAAAGTGACCAAGGCATATGGGCTCACTTGCCGGACCTTAGAAGCCTTGATGACCTCATTTATAAAACAATTCTTTTTGGTTTCTTCTGGCTCACGGTAGGGATTATCACTGGTGCAGTTTGGGCAGAACAGGCCTGGGGTAGTTACTGGAGCTGGGACCCCAAAGAGACCTGGTCCCTGATAACCTGGTTTGTTTACGCCGCAGCTATTCATGCCAGGCTTATGCGCGGCTGGAGCGGCACGAAAATAGCCTTCCTTTCCATCATTGGCTTTGCTTCGGTGCTCTTCACTTATTTCGGTGTGAATTTCTTACTATCTGGATTACACAGCTACGGTGCGGGATAGTTTTAAATGTCGGGAGATCCCAGACGAAGATTGGTCCCGACAAAACCTTGAAAGGCTAAAAGATGCGCACCCTCATCTCCCCTGGGACAAACTCTCAGGGGAGAATTTTTTTGCTCTGTCCTCTCTTGTCGGTTTTTCTCCTTACATAACAAGCCTTCTTACACGTCGCGAAGAATTTGTTTTACTATTTTTGAAAGAAAAAATCCCTAACCCTTCAGGAAAGCAAGCCCTTTTAAAGGAAATCTTAAAAAAAGCCGCGGCCATCAAAGATTGGAAAGAATTTGCCAGGCTCCTTCGCTGGTTTAAACAAAGGGAATTTATCAAAATTCTGGCTTTAGATTTTTTAGGAAGATCTTTTCTCCGTTCGGTTTCTTCTATCACAGCCCTGGCAGAAGCCACTTTAAATGCCTCTCTTGTTTGGCTTACGGAAAATCTATTTCCAAGAGAAATGCGTGAGCGGTTTTTTGTCCTTGGGATGGGCAAATTCGGCGCCCGTGAACTAAACTACAGCTCAGATATTGATATTATTTATTTTTACCATGCTCCTTTAAACGAAAAAGAAAGATACATTTCCCTTGCCAGAGAAATTACCCGTCTGATGGATTCCCTCATCGAAAGCGAACGGGTATTCCGGGTGGACCTTGGTCTGCGCCCAGGAGGTAAAGACGGTGAGCTTGTGTGTTCGGCCAAAGCAGGACTTAATTATTATTTTTATCAATCGCATCCCTTTGAGCGTTTGGCCCTGGTAAAAGCACGCCCTGTTGCCGGAAATATTCATATGGGAAAAGCTTTCTTAAGAAATTTGCGTCCGGTCATATATCCTCATTTCCTTGATTTTGGCTATCTTGAACACATAAAAGATTTAAAAAAACGCATTGAAGCAGAAGCTCGCAAAAGCGGTGCTGAAAAGAACATAAAAATAGGCCCAGGAGGTATCCGTTCAATTGAGTTTTTCTGTCAAACCCTTCAGATGGTCTTTGGTGGAAAAATCCCGGATCTTCGCACCCGCAACACCTTATGGGCCATTAACAAGCTTGCTCAGCACGGAATAGTCCCAGAAGAAGAAGCCAAGTTTTTAAAAAACGCTTACGTCTTTTTAAGACAGGTAGAACATCGCATACAAACAGTCCATTTTAGGCAGACTTATACCCTTCCCCAGGAAGAAGCTGCCCTTGAACGCCTAGCTAAAAGTTTAGGCTACGCTGGGCACAGGGCAAAAGATGATTTTCTCGCAGACCTTAACAAAATAAGAAAGCGCTCAGAACTAATCTTTTCTTCGCTTCTTGAGCCTCAAGAAACCAGAAAAACTCAAGACATTAACGAACTGATAGAAGCTCTTTTGGATGGAGAAAGAAGGACCCAAGAAATAGCTGACTTATTAAAAATTCCTGTTCATCTCTTAGAAGAAGTTAAACATATTCTTTCGGTTAAAGGGCCGCTTGGCAGACGCAGGATCTCTCTGCTAAAGGAAATTTTGGTTGAAACCTTCAAATATTTGCAAGAATTTGAAAATTCCGGAGAAGTTCTGGCGAAATTTCTGGCATTTGTAGAACGGCTTGGCGGACGCCTTTCTTTTTATTACGCCTTAAAACACGAACCTGAAAAAATAAAAGAACTTCTTTTTGTTTTTGAAAAGAGTAATTTTTTGACCAATCTTTTGCGCGAAGCTCCAGGGGCCGCAGAAGCCCTTTTCAAACTAGAAGATAGTTTTTGCATCCCGCAGGCAAGCCCTTCTTCAAATCTTGAAGAAGCCCTGGGGATGCTACGCATGGCCAAAAACGAAGAACTTTTCCGCCTGGGATACCTTGACTTAAACCAAAAACTCGATCTTCTAACTTTGCTTACCAGACTGAGCAACCTTGCCGAAGGGATACTTAAAGAGACCCTTAATCCTGCTTTGCGGGAACGAAACCAAGAAGAGTCGCTTTTGACAGTCCTTGGGCTCGGGAAGCTCGGGGGCAAAGAGCTTGGCTACCGCTCAGACCTTGACATGGTCTTCATAACCAGCAAAGACGAAGACATTGTCTCTGCAACCAAAGTGGCCCAGCAATTTATTCACTTTCTCACGGTTCCCCTTCCCGAAGGCCCTGGCTACCAGGTAGATACCAGGCTAAGACCTGAAGGCCGCAAGGGCCCCCTGGTGACCACTTTAAAAGGCTTTTTAACCTATCACGCCAAAGATTCAGGCCTTTGGGAGAAGCTGGCCCTTTTGCGTTTAAGACCAGTTGCGGGAAACGAAGAATTAGGCCAAAAAGTAGTGCAGGAAATCAAAGAGCTCCTGAGCTCTTTTAATTTTGGCCCCAAAGAGGCGGAAGAGCTAAGAAACATGCGTTTTAAAATGGAAAAAGAGCGCACTAAAAAAGGCCTTGTTAACTTAAAGGTTGGCCGCGGCGGCCTTGCTGACATTGAATTTATCGTTCAGTGGCTTGTCTTAAAAAACATCGCTCAAGATATCTGGGAAGAAAGTACGGTAAAAGCCCTTGATAAGCTTGCTGGGAGCAACCTCCTTGATAATGCTCTCGCTGAAAAACTGAAAAATAACTACCTTTTCCTTAGGCGACTTGAACAGCTTCTTATTTTAGTGTTTGACAAACCAGGAGAAGAAAAAGAATACCTCCCGGAAGAGATAAAAGGCCTTAAGTCCTATCTAGGCAAAGATATCTGGGATAGACTCAACACCTCTTTTGAAGAAAACAGAAAAATATTTGAAAAACTCCTGGCATAATGGCGGAAGAAAAAATTCCCGAAATATTTGACCTTGAAACTTACCAATACGAACTTCCAGAAGAACTCATTGCGCAATATCCCAGCCAAAAGCGCGAAGAAAGCCGTCTTTTAGTGCTAGACCGCAAAAATAAAAAAGTCACCCATCACGAAAAATTTGCAGAAATAGAAAAATATTTCAAAGCTAGTGATCTTCTAATTGTAAATGACACAAAAGTTTTCCCAGCAAGGCTTTACGCTAGAAAAGAAACCGGAGGGCAGGTAGAAATCTTACTTTTAAGGCTCCCTGAAAAAGAAAAACCCGTACCTGCTCTTTACCGCGGCAAAAGACTTCGCAGAGGGACAAGACTTAAATTTGAAAAAGGCCTCGAAGGAATTGTCAGGGAAACCCTCGGCGAAGGTAAGATCCTTCTTTCTTTTGTGAATGTAGACGATCCTTTAAAACTCATATATGAGATAGGGCGTGTGCCCCTTCCGCCGTATATTAAACGCAGCCCCAAAGAAGAAGATCTTTTTCGGTACCAAACAGTTTATGCCAGAAAGCCCGGCGCAGTAGCTGCCCCTACGGCAGGCTTTCACTTTACTCAGACACTACTGAAAAAATTGCAAGAAAAAGGCGTGCAATTGCTTTCCATCACCCTCCATGTGGGATACGGGACCTTTGCCCCGGTAAAAGTAAAAGATATCCGCAAGCACAAGATCCACGAAGAATACGTTGAGGTGTCCCGGGAAGTAGCTGAAAAAATTAACCGGGCCAAAGATGAAGGAAAAAGTATTTTTGCTGTAGGCACTACCACTGTGCGCACCCTTGAGTTTTCCGCCCTAAAAACAGGAAAGGTAGAACCTACTTCTTCCTGGTGTGATCTTTATATCTATCCGGGGTTTAAATTTAAAGTCGTAGATCACCTGATAACTAATTTTCACCTTCCCAAATCAAGCCTTTTTATTTTGGTCTCAGCCTTTGCCGGGCTCGATTTAATCAAAAAAGCTTACCAGGAAGCCATTGAAAGAAAATATCGCTTTTTCTCCTACGGAGACGCCATGCTAATCTTGTGAAAGCTTTAAATTTACAACCACCGTGTTTTTCACATCATTGAAATATATCCCCATCTTTGCCATTTACAAGAAAGCACCCTCTTCTGTGTCATTCTGAGGGCACGAAGTGCCTGAAGAATCCACAGATGGTTCTAAGCGACCGAAGCAATCCCGTAAGATCATCGAGGCAAGCTAAACTTGCCTCGCAATGACAGTTATGGGAAGATATCTCGCGGAAACTACGTAGCAGAGCAATGGCCTTTGTTGAATAAAAAGTTTCTTATTGGAAAAATAGACCTAAACAAAAAACATGACCATTCGCCGAGAACTTGAAGAAATTGAAGAAAAGATATTATCTCCCTGGGCGGCAAAATCTTCTCAAACCCGCGGACGCTTAAGAAAAGAAGACGAATGCCCCTTACGCACCGCCTTTCAACGGGATCGAGATCGCATCATACATTCAAAGTCCTTCAGACGCTTGAAACACAAAACCCAGGTCTTTTTGTCTCCTGGTGGAGACCATTACCGTACCCGTTTGACCCACACCCTTGAAGTAGCCCAAATCGCCCGCACTATGGCCAAAGCCCTTCGGCTAAACGAAGACTTGACCGAAGCCATTGCCCTGGGCCATGACCTCGGCCATACCCCCTTTGGCCATGCAGGAGAAGCAATTCTTAACGAACTTCATCCAGAAGGTTTCAGGCATTACGAACAGAGTTTAAGGGTGGTAGATTTCCTCGAAAAAAATGGCCAAGGACTTAACCTGACATGGGAAGTACGTGACGGAATACTTAAACATTCCAAAGGCAAGGGGCCTATTCTTCCAGATGACACTTCAAAACTTGCTAAAACCCTCGAAGGCCAGCTGGTACGCGTGGCAGATATCATCGCCTATCTGAACCACGATCTAGATGACGCTTTAAGAGGAGGCGTAATCAAAGAAAGAGATATCCCGAGAGACTGCTTAAAAATCCTCGGAGAGAAGCATTCAGAGCGTATTAACACCATGGTAAAAGAGTTAATTTATGCCACGTTGAAAGCTTCCGACGGAAAACTACATCTGTCTGAAAATATCATATATGCCATGGAAATGCTGCGTGCATTTCTCTTTGAGCGAGTGTATGAAGCGCCTATCGTTTATAACGAGTTTTTAAAGGCCAAAAAACTCCTCAAAGAGCTCTATTTCTACTTTTTAGAAAACGAAATTCCCTGGGACAAAGAAAACATTTACCAGGAAGAAACCCCCTTACATCAAAAGGTTTGTGACTTTATCGCCGGGATGACAGACCGCTACGCCCTGGCACTTTTTGAAAAATATTTTGTACCTAAATCCTGGCCAATTTAAATTTAATGAATATTGCCCAAAATAACGATTCTTTTTTAAAGAAACTGTCGCTAAAGAGCATAGAAAATGTCACAATTTCCTTTTGTCGATAAAGAGAAACTTTTAGAAAGTTTTTTGGAATATTTCCACGGCTTTTTAACCATTATAGCCCCTGAGAGAAAAGTCCTTTTTGCCAATAAACCGCTAGTTGAGCGCACGGGTTATAATCCTGTCGGGCACTATTGTTATAAAGCCTTCCACAACCTAGATAGACCTTGTTCTTTCTGCCCTCTTGAAGAAGTCCTTGCCAAAGGTGGTACCCACACCTGGGAACACAAAAGCCCTTTAGATAATCGCTGGTACAGTGTGGTAAACACCCCTATAGAACTTCCGGATGGCCGTAAAGGCATGTTTTGCATCGTGATAGACGTACACGAGAAAACGCTTGCTGAAAAACGTGGGGAAAGACATCGCCTTTTATTTGAAACCATCTGGAACAGAGCCCCTTTAATGATTCTAGGAATTGAACCTCATACCGGAGAAATACTTCTTGCCAATAAGGCCTCAGAAAAGATATTAGGCTACCCTCCTCATGAACTCTTTGGCCGCAAAGTTTTTGAGCTTATTTCTCCTGAAGAACGGGAAAAAGCCTTCAAGTGCTGTCAACAAATATGCCAGGGAGAAGAGAAAGAAGACTTAGAATTTTCCTGGATTACCAAAGACGGCGAGAAAAGGCTCCTTAAAAGCTCTTGCTTTCTCGTCAATATACCAGAAGAAGGAAACATTATATTTAATGTTGCAAGGGATATTACCAGAGAAAAACGTCTTTCTGAACAGCTTATCCAGGCTCAAAAAATGGAAGCGGTAGGGCGCTTGGCTGGAGGGTTGGCACACGATTTCAACAACCTACTTACTTCTATGACAAGCTATCTTGATCTTTTGAAGGCCCACAAAAACAACCCTGAAAAAATAGAACAAATCATAGAAAACATAAAACTGTCCTTAGAACGTACCAGCAACATTACCCAGAAACTTTTAACATTTAGTGGTAAACATCCCCAGAAAAGCACTATCCTGGATATAGCTCGCTTTCTTAAAGATATGCGCGAATTTTGGCAGAGATTAGTAGGGGAAAACATCGAAGTCAAAGTATTTTCACCGGAGAGCGAAATCTATGTCCAGATAGACGACACCCATCTTCAGCAAATCATTATGAACCTGGTCGTTAACGCCCGCGATGCTATGCCAGAAGGAGGCGAACTAACCATCAAGCTCGAAATAAAAGAGGCAGACGTCTCTTCCTTTAATGAACCCGACCAAGATAGCATCTATGCCGTTTTAAGTATTACCGACTCGGGCACTGGAATCCCGGAAGAAATACTGCCCCACATATTTGAGCCTTTTTTCACCACTAAGCCCCCAGGCAAGGGAACAGGGCTTGGTCTTGCTATGGTCTATTCCCTGGTAAAGCAATACGGCGGGCACATTTCGGTTTATACGGAAAAAGGCAAGGGCACTACCTTTAAGCTTTATTTCCCCGTCTCTTTGAGGACTCAGAAAACCTATGAACAAAAACAAGAAAAATCTTTTCTCTCTAAAACAGAAAAGCAATACAACATTCTTGTAGTAGAAGACGATGATCTTGTTCGTGAACCCATTGTAGAACTTTTAAGAAGCTCAGGCTACCAGGTAGAAGCAGCCTCAGATGGTCTTGCTGCCCTGGAAGTACTTACCAAGAAGAAGTTTGACCTAGTAATTTCCGATCTCATCATGCCCAAAATGGGAGGCGAAAAACTCGCCAAAAAAATAAAAGAACTTTACCCCGATACCAAAATCATCCTGGCCTCAGGATACCCTGAGGGCAGCATTCCCATTGATGGCAAATTAGAAAACATAGCCTTTGTCTCCAAGCCTTATTCTTTCTCTCAGCTCCTGCGAAAGATACACGAAGTCCTTGAAATAGATTCTTAAATTGCCTTAATCCATTTCAGCGTTAAGATTAAGACATGGAGAGTAAAAAGGGCTTTAACTGCCCCTTTGAAACCCTTGCTGGCAAAATAAAAAAAGAAACCCTTCCCGAAAAAGTTCCTCCTTCTCCGGCAAGTCCTGATATCTCCTTTGAAGAAGCCATGACGGGGGTAAAAAAGATCCCGGGAAGGGAAAAAATTTACTGGAAGCTGGTCTTAAAGCGCCCCTCAATGCCAGGCAAAGAAGAAAAAATAGACGTTAAAAGGCTTCTTGCTATACGTGTCAGGGACACTTCCGAATACGTAGAAGAACTTGTTATGGGCTTTCAAAAAGAACTTTTTGATGCCCTTCACCAAGGGAAAATTTCTGTGGCGCGCACTCTTAACCTTCGGAGGCTTGGTGCGGCAGAGGCCGAAATAATTTTGGAACAGTTTTTCAAAGAATCCCTTGCCAGAGGAGACCACTGCATTCTAATCATTCACGGACGAGGGCTTTCTTCTAAGAAAGAGCCTGTCTTAAAAACCAAAGTACACGAGTGGCTCAAGCGAGGGCCCTACCGCAAATATGTGATAGGATTTTGTAGCGCCCGGAAATGTGACGGCGGCCCAGGCGCTACTTACGTGCTGCTTTCACACCGCCCCTTAAAAAAACAGCTCAAAAAACGTAATAACTTGACTTAAATCTCAAAAAGAAAAATCTTAGAAAGAGAACGTTATCTTTGCCAAAGTTTCAGCAAGAACGATAAAAATAAACGTTTTACCGCTCAGGCTGTACTAGAAAGCAGGAGGTGAAAATGCTGTTGCCACTTCATGGAATCAAAAATGTTTTGCTTCACGGACTTCCCGGAAGTGGAAAAACTACCCTTGTGGAACGCCTGGTAGGAAAGATCCCCTATCCCAAAAGAGGATTTTACACGCGCGAAGTGCGTGAAAAAGGCCGCCGTATTGGCTTTAAAATAGTCACGTTGGACGGAAAGGAAGCCTGGCTTGCCAAAAGAGGAAAAGGATACCCCCAGGTAGGAAAGTACCGCGTCTTTGTAGAGTCCTTTGAAAAACTCGCCGTGCCTACCATCTCTGAAATTGATCCCGGAGAAATGGTAGTCATTGATGAAATAGGCAAAATGGAACTTTTTTCTAAGTCTTTTCAGCAGGCAGTTTTAAATGTCTTGGATTCTTCTGTTCCGGTTCTTGCAACGGTAGGATATGGCCTTATCCCTTTTGTGGAAAATCTTTTCAAACGCGAAGACGCTATCTTTGCGGAGGTAACCCCTGAGACCCGAGATCACTTGGTAGATCGCATTTTGGTAGAATTCTATCGTCCGGGATTTCTAGTTGTTTTTGAGGGGCTTGATGGTTCAGGCAAAAGCACTTTAATGGCAAAACTTGCCGAAAAAATTGCCAAGGAAGGGAAAAAAGTAGTTACCACACAAGAACCAACCAAAGGAGAATGGGGCGAAAAGATACGAGAACATCTTTCTTCGGGTTCTAAAATCTCGCCACAGGCCATGGCTGAACTTTTTTTGCGTGACCGGCGCGAACATGCTGAGAAATTTTTGATTCCCGCGTTACAGGAAAAACAAATTGTACTTTGCGATCGGTATTATCTCTCCACCATGGCTTATCAAGGAGCCTGTGAACTAGACGTAAAAGAGCTCAAGCGGGCCAACGAGACCTGGGCTCCGGTCCCAGACCTGGTTATTTATCTCAAAGTGCCTATTGAAACCGCCCTTGAAAGAGTCTCTCAAAGGCCTTTTTATAAACCCGAAATTTTTGAGACCGAAGAATTTTTAGCAAAGGTAGCTGAAATCTATGAAGCAAATCTTAAATATTTCCGTCACGAAATAATAGATGCTTCAAAACCCCTGGAAGTAGTAATTGAAAACACCTGGAACGCTTTACAAAAATACCTGGCTGACTGGCAAAATCGAGAAGGCTAATTATTCTGCAGTATCTCGTATTATTTCTTTTAGGTTTTCCAGGACATATAAAATGTCTTCTACCGCCACATGCGGGTGTGTTTCGCAAAAAGTGTCGATAATTTCTAAGAGTTGCTCTGTTAGCTCGTGGAATTCTTCCATGGTAAGCCCGATGGCAGGTTCACTGGCCATAAGGCGGTCAAGGTCTATGCCATGCACCCTTAAAAGCTCCTCTTTAAGAGCCTTAAGACGTTTACTGCGGCCTCGTTTAATGCGTTTTTTATCTTTTATGGATATGATTTCTGCCATCTTGTGACCTTTGAGATGTTTTTCTTTTAAGCTTAAGAAGGACTTTTCTTTTTGGCAAGGCTAAGCGGCATAAGAAGCGATTTCTTCTTTTAGCACCAGATTGTCCCGATGAATGACTTCATCTTGGACGGCAACCCCTAAACGCTCACATATCTCTCGGGAATGACAACCCTTAATCTTTTGAATCTCTTCTGAAGAAAAATTACTGAGCCCAACAGCGATACATCTGCCATTTTCATCAAGGCATTCCACACAGGCTCCTTTATCAAATACTCCTTTCACCTCTTTGATGCCAGCGGGCAGAAGGCTTTTGCCCTTTTCTACCAAGGCCTTTACCGCCCCTTCGTCCAGCACAAGGGCCCCTTCTGGGCGTGGATGATAGGCAATCCAGAATTTTTTGGCTGTCATCTTGCGGGCAGGCAAAAACATCGTGCCAATTTCTTCTCCTGAAAAAATACGCTCAAGAATCATTGGTTCACGCCCAGGAGCAATTATCATGGGGACCCCTAGGGACGTAACCATCTTGGCCGCACGAATCTTAGAGACCATACCACCTCGGCCCAAGCGCCCTGGTTTTTTGCCGGCCATAGCTTCTATCTTTGAATCTATCTCTTCAACATAGCGCACCGGCTTGGCATCGGGATGATCTCGAGGGTCTTTATCATAAAGGGCGTCGATGTCTGAGAGGCAAATCAAAAGATCAGCCCCTATTAGCCCAACTACCATGGCAGAGAGGAGATCGTTGTCGCCAAACTGGATTTCTTCTACAGCAACAGTGTCGTTTTCATTGATAATGGGGATTACCCGCCAGCGAAGTAATGTCATCAAGGTATTTCTGGCCAGGAGATAGCGTTTGCGATCTTCCAGGTCAACGCGGGTAAGAAGTATTTGAGCCACCTGCTGTCCATACTGGGTAAAATATTCTTCGTAAGTCTGGATAAGGCCTGCCTGACCCGTAGCAGCAAGGGCCTGTTTTTCCGTAAGGGTAAAAGGCCGTTTGGGAAGCCCTAGTCTTTTTCTTCCGCAGGCGATAGCTCCTGAGGAAACTAAAACGACCTCGTAGCCTTGGTTAGCAAACCTGGTAAGTTCTGCAGAGAGGTTCCCGATTACATTGCGGGAAAGCCCGTCTTCCCCGGTAATTACCGCACTGCCTACTTTTACTACCAGTCTTTTGGATTTTGCGAGGATTTTCTCTCTGGTATTCATTTGACCTTGTGGATAAGACGCCAAAGGCCTTCAAGCAATTCTTTGATTCCTTCCCCAGTTACCGCGGAAATAGGATACACAGGATAACCTTTTTCTTCAAAATGGGCCCGCAATTTGTTCAGGAAATCATGATCATGGACAATGTCTATTTTGTTTAAGGCGATGGCTGACGGTTTCTCAAGAAGCGCAGGATGATAATGGGAAAGTTCTTTCTGCAAGAGTTCAAAATCTTTAAGAGAGTCCTCACCTCTAGAAGCATCAAGTACATAAAGCAAGGCTTTAGTGCGTTCTATATGACGCAAAAAATCAAGGCCAAGGCCAACACCCTTGTGGGATCCTTCAATAAGACCGGGAATATCAGCCACTACAAAAGACCTTTCGTCGTCAAGTTTAACCACCCCCAAGTTTGGTGTAATGGTGGTAAAGGGATAGTCGGCTATTTTGGGACGTGCTGCAGAAATACGGGCAAGAAGCGTGGATTTACCGGCGTTAGGTAGTCCTACCAGGCCAACATCAGCAATGAGTTTGAGCTCAAGGATTATCCAGCGTTCTTCCCCAGGCTCTCCTGGTTCAGCAAATCTTGGAGCCTGCCTAGTAGGCGTGGCAAAACGGGCATTGCCACGGCCCCCCTTTCCGCCTCGAGCCACCACAAACCTTTCGCCGTCTTTGGTAAAGTCGTATAGTATTTCGCCGGTCTCTGCGTCACGGACAACCGTGCCCACTGGAACCCGCAAAATCAAATCCCGCCCTGCCCGGCCTGTCATTTTCTTACCCATGCCAGGGCGACCATTTTCCGCCCTAAAATGGGTCTGGTGGTAAAAATCGTAAAGGGTATGGAGCTGGCTTGTGGCCTCTAAAATGACATCTCCGCCTTTGCCACCGTCGCCACCATCAGGGCCGCCCCGCGGGACATACTTCTCCCTTCTAAAAGAGACACAACCGTGGCCACCATCTCCAGCCTTTACGTAAATTTTTGCTTGATCAACAAAACGTGCCATAGAGATCCAAAATTACCAGTTTTTTAAGGAAAGATAAAAAGGCAATAAGAATTAGTCCAGGCGTTTAAGATAAAAGGCAAGTTTATCAAAAAGGACCGTCAAGTCGGAATGTTCTACGATTACCTCAGGCGGGTGCTTAATACGTACCGGAGCAAAATTAAGAATTCCTTTGATACCATTTTCTATCAGCAAATCTGCTGCCTCTTGTGCAGATGGGGCCGGCGTAGCGATAACCCCAATGTCTGCAGGATGTTCTCTTAAAACCCAACTTATCTGATCAACGTGATAAACATATACATCGTTTATTACCTGGCCTATTTTTTGTTCATCAACATCAAAGGCTGCTACGAACTTGAAACCTCTTTTGGGCAAAAGCTCATAGTTAAGAAGAGCCAAGCCCAAATGCCCCGCTCCCATAAGCACCAAAAACCATTCCCTATCTGTGCCCAGAATACGACGGATATGTTTAAGCAAGGCTGGGACTGAATAGCCTACTCCGCGCACCCCGAATTGGCCAAAATACGAGAGATCCTTACGAAGCTGGGCAGAGTTTACACCGCATTCGCGGGCTAATTCTTCTGAACTGATTAAATCGCGCCCTTCAGCCAGAAGCTTTTCCAGAGTCCGGGCATATAGCGCTAAACGATAAACTGTTATGCCAGGTATCTTAAAATCTGTCATTTGTGAATTGTATACCAAAATACCACAAAACGTTCAATATCTATTAATAAAAAAATAAGTGTTTTTTATCACAAGAAAATGATTTATTGCTATTTATGCAAAAATTCGGCAATAAAACCGCAGCTGATAACAAATTTCAGGCTATTCCTTTGTTCTCTTCTGCCATTGCGAGCACAGTTCATGCAGAGCAACCCTGCGAGATTTCCTTTAGCAAGTCCCCATAACCTGTGAGACCTGTGGAACATCGCTAGGCTACGTAATCGCGATAACGATTTTACAAACAAAAAAAAAGCCGTGGAAGTTTCCCCCCACGGCTTTTTTATTTCAAATAAGCCTTTTATTAAGCACCAATAAGCGCCATGTAGCCAGGAAGTTTAGCAAAGACAAGGTAGAAGCTCAAAACGAGAGCATAAAGGGTCAAAGCTTCGATAAACGCAAGACCCAAGATCATGGTAACGGTGAGCTTACCAGAAAGTTCAGGGTTACGAGCAATACCTTCACAAGCACCACGTACACAGTGACCCATGCCAACACCACAACCACTAGCAGCAACACCGATACCCAAGCAGGAACCCAAAACAACCATACCAAGGAAACCATTGCCAAGAGCAGCCTGTGTCCCTTCTGCAGCAAAAGCCATGGCTACTCCGGTGAGAAGGAAAAGAACCGTAAGACTCAAAACTCTCTTCATAACCTACTCCCTCCTTAAAAAATTTTCTTTATTTATAGTCCCGAGGGATGCAAAGGGTCTCTCCGCACCCCGCAAATTCTAGTGGTGCTCCTCAACCGCACCGGCAAAATATGCCAGCGAAAGAGTAATAAAAATGAGCATCTGGATAAAAGCTACCAAAACACCCAAAAGCAAAATGGGCAGAGGCGCAAAGAACTTACCTGCCAAGAAAAGCAAAATCCCAATCAACAATTCTTTAGCATACATATTGGCGTAAAGTCGTACGGAAAGAGAAATGATACGACCAACATGACCAAAAATCTCTGCCGGAGCAATCAGCGGAATAAGATAAGGAATAGGACCTAAAAACTGCTTGAAATATTTAAGCCCCTGAAACCTGAGACCCAAGAAGTGATAATAAACGATGGTTATCAAGGTAAGCCCCAAGGTGACGTTTATATTAGCAGTAGGGGCCATAAAACCGGGGACAATGCCTATGTAGTTGCTAAAACCGATGTATAAAGCAAAGCAGACAATGAGAGGAAAGACATAAGGCACTAAATTGAGCTTGCCACCAGAGGGAACGTTGTCTCTGGTAAAATCATAAAGGGCCTCAAGCACAAATTCCCAAAAATTCTGAGCCCCCTTGGGAATAAACTCCCGTTTTTTCAAACCCACGATTAGTAGCACAATGATGAGCGCGCATACAAAATAGCTGTGAACCATGTGAGGGGCAAAAATCTGGGCCAAAATTCCATATTGTTCAGGATGTTCGTAATAATGCCAACCTGAAGGAATTCCTATCAACTGTAGCAAGAAACATAAAAATAAAAGCGGGTGTTCCATAACCTAGCCCTCCTTCAATTTTAGCCAGAAATTACGCCCAATTTCCCTAAAAAAGCAAAGTAGGATATTCACAATAATAACGGAAATTCCCACTATAAATGGCAATGGCTCGATTATTCGAACTTTTATTACAAAAAACAGCACAATTGCCGTGGCAATGAGTCGAAGATAATACTTGAAAAGATACACTCTGGTGGCTCGCTGGGCAGTCTGATAGCCAGATGCTACGCTTTCAGCAATAGCTTTGACATCTTTGTGTAAGGACTGAAAATTAAGAAGCGCAATGGCTCCGCCTACCAGTACGCTAAGCCCCTGGGACCACTGTGCGGTGACAAGATAAAAGGCTACCGCCAAAGCTAGCAGGAGAAAAATAGTCCAGACTTTAAATCTTTTGATAAAGTTTTCGTTAGTTTCAATCCTGATCATTTTTCTCGTTTTTAAATCTTCTGCGCGTCATAACAAAAATATTTTTGATGCCTCCGGCTATGCCAAAAGCCGCACAGGCGATAGTGAACCAAGGAGAAGTGCGGCCATCGAAAATCTTTTCATCAATGAACCACCCTGTAAATACCCCAGCGGCTACCGAACCCCCAACCGCCAGGCCAACGGTTAAAAAATCGCCCAATAAGCTCAAAAAATATTTCATGCCCTCTTTCATAAACGATTTTTTGCATAGCACGTCTGATAAAAAGAGTCAATTTAAAAAACGGCAGGCCAAAAGATGGGAAAAAAGAGGATATAAGACAATTATCGCACTAAAGTGCTTTTAATTGCCTTACGATCTTGTTTATCTTTTCTTTATCTTCAGAAGACAGGCCCTGAAAACTTACTCCCATGCCGGGGGTTGGTTTTCTTATCCCCGGCATGTCAGTGTTCCATTCCACCTTACCTTTTACTTTGATAGGCTCCTTAAGAAGTGGGAGTTTGAATTCAATGATAATCTCTGTCCCTATTTCTAAGGGACGAGAAGTCTTTATGAACATTCCCCCTTCGCTTATGTTCTCCGCAAACTCATTGAAAAGGGCTTCAGGGGTACTGTAATCCACCCGAAATACATGTTCTAAGCGGGGGTGTTTGCGTTTGTCATCCATCACTCCTCCTACCAGGGGAAACTAAGCACCCCTACTAAAATAAGAATCAGGTATAGAATGCGATAGTACGCCTTTAAACTTAATCGGAAATAGAAACGATGGCCTAAAAACATGCCCGTTAAGACAACCGGCAAAAAAAGCACGTAATGTTTAAGCACTTCCAGATTCAAAATCCCTAGGCGCCAGTGCGAGAAAATCACAAAACCTGCCAACAAAAAGAAAAAACCCTGGATTGTGCTTTTGATTTCGTCCTTTTGCCAATGCTGCAAGGTGACATAGACCACCACCGGAGGCCCTGGCGTGTTAAGCGCACCCCCTAAAAAGCCTGCCATGAACCCGAAAAGGTAGCCCCAACTCTCATTTAACACCAAGGCTGGCCTGGGATTTTTGAGCCCCCAGAGCCCATAAGCAACCAAAACAACACCAAGCAGTACGCGAACAAACTGATTGGGAAAATGTGCCAAAAAATAAGCCCCTAACACTACCCCTGGGATCCCTCCTGCCAAGAGCCGAAAAACTCGTTTGAATTGAAAGGCATGCCTCAACTTAAAAAGCATGATGCCGTTTAACGTAGTGGCAAGGAGGGCGATAAGGGGGACAACTTTTTTAAGGGGCCAGCAGAAAGACAAAAGGGGCACAGCAAAAAGGGCAAAGGCAAAACCTGCCACCCCGTGAATAAAAGCTGCCAGAAAAAGAATTATCCCTATCAGGATGAGCACTTCTTAAGTCGCTCGATCAATTCATTTTCTAAGCTGACGAAAGAAACTTCCTTCTGCTCGCCAGTTTTCATATTGCGCAAAAGGGCTTTTTCTTCCGAAAGCTCACTTTCACCTATTATCAAGGTATAACGTGCCTTTTGGCGGTTGGCTGCCTTAAGCTGGGCTTTAAGACTTCGGCCTTCATGGTCCAGATCCACCATAAAACCCCGGCCCCTTAGCTTTCTAACTAGCGGAAGTACAAATCTCCGGGCTTCATTTCCCAAGGCTGCCACGAAAAGATCAAGCCCTGGCCAGAGATCGTGAGGCAAGGAAGCCACAAGCAAAAACCTTTCAACCCCTATGGCAAAACCAACTCCCGGGATATCAGGCCCGCCAAGGGCTTTAATCAAACCATCATAACGTCCACCAGCAGCTACGGTATCCTGGGCGCCTAAGTCTTTGGCTTTAATCTCAAAAGTGGTGCGCACGTAGTAATCAAGCCCTCTTACCAAGCGTGGATTTTTCTCATAGGTTATCCCCAAGAGCTCAAGCTCTTCACAAACCTGGGCAAAATGCCTGCGGCAGGTATCACACCAGAATTCTTCAATAAGAGGGGCTTCTTTGTATTCCTGCTGGCAGGATTCTTTTTTGCAATCAAGGGCACGCAAAGGATTTTTCTCTGCACGTCGTTTGCAATCGTCACAAAGTTTATCAAGCCTTGCTAGCAAAAAGTTTTTTAGCTTTTCCCGAAAAACAGGGCGGCACTCAGGGCAGCCCAGAGAATTAAGCTCAAGGCGCAAGTTTTTCGCACCACCAGCTTCAAGGATGTCCATTGCAAGGGCTATGATTTCCGCATCAACACCCGGAGCATGGCTACCAAAGACTTCAGCGTTGAACTGGTGAAATTGGCGCAGGCGACCTTTTTGGGGCCTTTCATGACGAAACATTGGCCCCATGGTGAAAAGCTTTAGCACCTTAGCCTGGGCATAAAGCCCGTTTTCAATCACCGCACGGCAAATCCCCGCCGTTGCTTCTGGGCGCAAAGTTACACTTTCTTTGTTGCGATCAAGAAAGGAATACATTTCCTTTTCAACGATGTCTGTAGCCTCGCCAATGCTTCTGGCAAAAAGCTCTGTCTTTTCAAGAATGGGGGTGCGTATCTCGCGAAAGCCGTAGGCTGAAAAAAACTTGCGGGCAAGCCCTTCAAGGTAAACCCATTTTTCTGTTTCCCCGGGAAGGATATCCTTAAAACCTCGTACCGCCTTAATCATTTTTCCTCCTGCATAAGCTCTTTTTCAGCTTCTTCAATAGCCTTGCGCACCATTTCAGGCGCAGTCCCCCCTGGCACTTTACGACGGGCTACTGATCCTTCAAGGGTAAGCCAATCATAAACGTCTTTTTCTATCACTTCTGAAAACTCTTTCATTTTTTCAAGGGGAAGCTCCCAAAGCTTAAGCCCCTTATCTTCGCAGTATGCCACCAGCTTGCCTACAATATGATGGGCTTCTCTAAACGGCACCCCTTTAGTGGCTAAATAATCCGCAAGATCCGTAGCGGTAAGATGGCCTTCCTCACAGGCCTTGCGCATCTTGGGCGCGTTCACCTTTAGCCCTGAGACCAGGGAGCTAGCAAGCCTTAAAGAGGCAAGGAGTGTTTCCGCGGTATCAAAAAGGGGCTCTTTGTCTTCCTGGAGATCCCGGTTGTAAGTCATGGGGAGCCCCTTTAAGACCGTGAGCAATGAAAAAAGATTTCCAAATACGCGGCCTGTTTTTCCGCGTATAAGTTCTGCTACGTCGGGGTTTTTCTTCTGGGGCATGATAGAGCTTCCTGTGCAAAGCTTATCTGGCAGGTCAATAAAAGAAAATTCCTGGCTCATCCAAAGAATAAGTTCTTCGCAAAGTCTTGAAAGATGCACAAACACAAGAGAAGCCGCCCCAAGGAAAGAAATGATAAAGTCTCTATCTGAAACGGCATCCATGCTGTTTCGGGAAATTCCAGCAAAGCCAAGCTCCCGTGCCACCATCTCCCTGTCAACAGGAAAAGGCGTTCCCGCAAGGGCCGCACTGCCAAGCGGGCAGACGTTTGTTTCTTCTCTTACGAAAGAAAGTCTTTTAGTGTCGCGTGTGAACATCTCGTAGTACGCCATAAGATGATGTGCAAAAAGCACTGGCTGGGCATGTTGGAGGTGTGTAAAGCCGGGCATGATGACCTCAAGGTTTTCCTTGGCCTTGAGAACCAGGACAAGTCTCAGCTCTTTGAGCGCGGCAAGGGCCTCATCGATAACATCGCGGAGATAAAGCCTTACGTCAGTTGCTACCTGGTCGTTTCGACTGCGGGCGGTATGAAGTTTTCCTGCAAGAGGGCCTATTTTTTCAAAAAGTGCGGCTTCGATATTCATGTGTACATCCTCAAGGTCCTCACGCCAGGTAAACTTTCCTTCTTGAATCTCTTTTTCCAGCTCAGCCAGACCGGCTATTATTTTTTCGGCGTCTTCTTTGGGTATTATCCCCCTTGCGCCAAGCATGCGTGCGTGGGCTATGCTTCCCTTGATGTCATAGAGGGCAAGTTTTTGGTCAAAATGCACCGAGGCTGTAAATTTTTCCACGAGTTTGTCGGTTGCTTCGGCAAATCTTCCGCCCCAGGGTTTTTTCGCCATAAAAAATCCTCCTAAAAAGACTTATGGTAAAAATAGTTCCTGAAATTTGTTTATCTTAAAGTATGATTTGCAAAAAAAGAACACGAGGAGGAGAACATGGCCTTAAAAGATTTAAACATCGGCTTTATAGGTGGCGGCAAAATGGCAGAAGCAATTATCAAGGGTGTTTTGGCCTCAAAGGCGAGTAGCCCTAAAAAGATCATTGTCTCTGAACCCAATCCTTCTCGCAGAGAATACCTTGAGAAGAGCTTCCCTGGCATAAAAATACTTGCTGACAATTGTGCCCTGGTAAAAAAGAGTGACCTGGTGGTGCTTGCAGTCAAACCAGACATCATGGAGTTTGTCCTAAGGGAAATTTCACGTTGTATTAACATCCGAAAAAACCTCATTCTTTCCATTGCCGCAGGGATCCCCCTTGATCTTATCGAAGCCTATTTACCAGAAGGCACCCGTGTCATTAGGGTTATGCCCAACACCCCTGCCCTTGTGCAAGCAGCAGTATCCGTTTACACCGATGGACATTTTGTCACCGATGAAGACTTAGCCCTTGCCGAAGAATTTTTAAAAACCTTTGGAATAGCTATCTATCTTCCAGAAATGGCTTTTGATGCGGTAACAGGGCTTTCTGGAAGTGGTCCGGCTTTTGTGGCTGCCTTTATAGAAGGACTAATCGATGCCGGGGTGCATGAGGGGCTTCCGCGGGAGGTGGCCCAGACCCTGGTCTTAGAAACAATTCTTGGCACGGTAAAGCTTATGAAAGAAGCCGGAAAAAACCCTTACGAAATAAAAAGCATGGTCGCAAGCCCTGGTGGCACAACCATCTCCGGGCTTAAGGCCATGGAAAAGGGAGCCTTTAAGGGAGTTATCATGGATACCGTGTCAGCAGCCACCGAAAGATCAAGAGAAATCACCGACCAAATCCACGAATTGCTAGACGAAGCGGTAAAAGAATTAGAAGAAATGGGCCTTCTTGAGGAGGAAGACTAAACATGAGTTATGCCATACGGGGTATCACGAAAGACGGCGCCTTTCGTATTTTTGCCGCAGATACCAAAGACATCGTTGAAGAAGCGAGAAAACGCCATAACACCCTGCCCACTGCTACCGCCGCCTTGGGAAGGGCGCTCACTGCCGCGGCCCTTCTAGGCCTTGACCTTAAAACCGGCCGGGTCATGATCCAGATAAATGGCGGTGGCCCACTTGGGGAAATCATTGCTGAGGCTGATGCCGAAGGAAACGTTCGCGGCCTGGTGCAAAAGCCCCATATTCACCTCACCCCACAAAAAGGAAAACTCCTGGTAGGCCAGGCCGTTGGTCGCGATGGTTTCATCTCGGTCACCAAAGACCTGGGGCTAAAAGAACCCTACCAGGGTTCTACCAAACTTATTTCCGGTGAAATTGCCGAAGACGTAAGCTACTATCTTACGGTCTCAGAACAAATCCCCTCTGCAGTAGGGCTCGGGGTATTCGTAGAGCCGGACAACACGGTAAAAGTAGCAGGGGGTTTTTTGATCCAAACCCTTCCTGCAGCCACAGACGAACAAATTGCCAGGATAGAAGAAGTGCTCAAGAAACTTCCACCTGTAACCAGCCTTTTGCAAGAGGGCTTTACCCCTGAGACCATCCTTGAACGCATATTTGGCAAAGAAAACGTAAAAGTCCTTGAAAAACGGCCCCTTGCCTATCATTGTCGCTGCTCAAGAGAAAGAGCCGAAAGGGCCCTCATTGCTCTCGGTCCAGAAGAAATTAAAAAACTCCTTGAAAAAGGCGAACCATCAGAAATCACTTGTGATTTTTGTCGAGAAAAATACGTCTTCACCCCTGAAGATCTCCAAAAACTGCTCGCCGAAATCGAAGTCAAAAGGCGCCAGGAGCTTGAAACATAGGCCTCTTCCCGAAGAAGTTAGAGACATGATGCGCCGGGGTGTAAAAGAAAAGGTTTTTCCCGGCGCCTGCCTTGCCATCTGGCACAGGGGAAAAAGCTATCTAGAGGCCTTTGGTTGGCAGGAGTTCTATCCTGCTCCCCAAAAAAATAGTCCTTACGTTTTTTATGACCTGGCCTCTTTGACCAAACCGCTTGCCACGACCCTTTGCCTCATGCGCCTTTTAAGCGAAGGAAAAATCTCTCTGGATGATGAACTTGGACGCTTTTTTAACGCGCCTTTTTGGTTCGAAAAAGCAACTATCGCTGATCTCCTGGCCCATCAAGCCGGATTTCCGGACCATCGGCCCTATTTCGTAAGGCTTCTTACCTATCCTCTTGAAAAAAGAAAAGAAATCATCTGCACCTGGATCCTTAAAGAGCCCCTTGCCTATCCTCTTGGGAGGAAACAAGTCTACAGCGACCTGGGATTTATCATCCTGGGGCACCTAATAGAAAAAATTGCGCAAAAAGAATTGGATTGCTTTTTCAGGGAAACTATAAATCTCCTTGGGCTTAATCCTTTAAAAATACTTTTTAGTCCCGTACGCGCGGGTATTCCTAAAGAAAAATGCGCGGCCACAGAATTTTGCCCCTGGCGTGGCAAATTGATAAAAGGCGAAGTTCACGACGAAAACGCCTGGGCCCTTGGGGGCGTAGCAGGCCATGCCGGGCTTTTTGGCAGTGCAGAAGAAGTGCTCAAGCTCCTGGTTATCCTGCTTAAGGCCTATGAAGGAGAAGCTAAAGCCTTTCTTAACCGAGACCTGGTACAAACTTTTTGGGACTGGCAAAGCAAAGCAGGTGGCCGGGCGTTGGGATTTGACCGCCCAAGCAAGGAATCTTCAAGCGCAGGGGGTCTCATTTCTCGTGCGTCTTTAGGGCACCTTGGCTTTACGGGAACATCTTTTTGGATTGACACCCAAAAAGAACTTGTCATCTTACTTCTTAGCAACAGAGTCCATCCCTCAAGAGAAAACAAGCGCATAAAAGGGTTTAGGCCGGCGCTACACGACCTGATAGTTAAGAAAATTTGTAAGTTTTCCGTTTAATTTATTTGAGGACAAAGCCATGAAGAAGTTTTTTTTAATTTTTATTTTGTTTTTCTGGTGGACAAAGCCAGCTTACCCCTTTTTTCTCACGGTGGTAGGTGAAGACGGCCTTGACTACGGGAATAAAGGCCAGGAAAAGGTATGGTTGGTGTTCAGGGCAGAGCCTTTTCAGGGCATTGTCTATGATGTCAAGGCTCCCAAAGCCAAAATCTTCACCCCTTCCGGCAAATTCGAACCCATATCCTTTTGGCGAACCAAAATAAAAGATCACGCCACCGGAAAAAAACGTTATGCCTGGAAGGCCCGTTATTTACCCACTAAAATCGGAGACTACTATCTCGTCTTACACTCGGACCCAACGCTCATTCCGGGTACTTACGAAGTGTGGGAAGAAATCGTAAAAGTGCCCTTTCATGTGGAAAGAGAAGGAAGCTGGCAAAAAAATTTAGGGCTAAAAGCAGAAATTATCCCCTACAACCGGCCTTATGGGATCACAAAAGCCGGGCTTTTCCGTGGCAGGCTTTTGCTTGACGGAAAACCCCTCTCGCAGACCCTGATTCAAGTAGTTCGTTTTAACGGAGTGTTTTTAACAGGGAAAGAACTCCCCCAGGACAGGCTTGGTAAACGCGATGACGCGCGCATGTATTATTCCCTTTACACTGACGAAAACGGAGACTTTAGCCTTACTTTCCCTCAAGAGGGCTGGTGGCTTATAAGTGCCAAGATCCCTTTTGGAAATCATCGCATTGGGAACTCGACTTATCCCATGTTTTTAAGGGCATCCATGTGGCTTTACGTTTATCCTCCTTTCGAACTCCCAGAAGGAGCCCCAAAAATCAAAGCAGAAGAATAACATACCAAAACAAGAGATCCGTTCCCATTTTTCGAAACAAAATAGGAACGGATCCTGGGAAATTTTACTACAAAGGCATGGATAAGTTTTTCCAAAAGAGTTCAATTTATGTTATCTTTTTCAAAAACATGAGGGCTGCGCTTATGAGACTCATCCCCTTGGTTGTCATCTTTTTGCTTTTAGCGGGTTTTTCACAGGCAGAAGAAAACCAATTCCTTCCCCTGCCTGAGCTAAAAGGCTGGCAATCCTCTGCCCCTGATTTTTTGAAATTTACAAGCGAACCCGGCAAGGCCTTTTACGTTAAACGTTTTTATGATAGGCCTGATGGTGCCCGTCTGGAAGTCCTTTTTGCCGGAGGCTCTCAGGGAGCAAAACTTGCCAGATCTCTTAAAGGCCGCCTTGAGGTGGAAACGCCGGAATTTGTATTGCGCTACCGCAAGATAGACGGTTATCCGGCCCTGGTAAGCTTTGCCCCTAAAGAAAAAAAGGGCTTTATTGCTATCTTCCTGAAAGAAGATCCGGCCCTTCTTCTCCTGGCCCGTTTCTCTTCCTTGACTGACCAGGACGTAATCAATATTTTACGCGAACTTGGTTGGCCAAAGCTCATAGCCGAGGGGCTTGCTTACCTTAAAAACTGAAATGTTTGCTAAATTTCGCAATGAAATAGCTGGTCTTATTTTGATGGCCCTTGGGGTTTTTGTTTTTCTGGCTCTCCTGGGTTACCATCCTGATGACCCGGGTTTTGGAAGGGTAGGTGCCACTTCACTTCACAACTTCACCGGCATTATAGGGGCCTATCTTTCAGCTTTTTTGTTTGACTTTGCTGGCTTTGGAGCCTGGTTTGTCCCCATTTTCTTAATTCTTGCGGGCATCTGGCTTTTCACCGGGAAAAGTCCCGGCTGGCAACTGCCTCTGGCCGCAGGGCTTTTTGTTACCTCGACTTCTTTTCTAGACCCCTTAGCAGGGCTTTCAGGTTCCATAGGGCCCTACCCTTTAAACGGCGGATTTTTAGCAGGCCTTGGCAAACAACTTCTCTTTTTATTGGGCAAACCAGGGCTCTTTTTACTGATAGTCTTGTTTCAGCTCACCGCACTTTGTCTTATCTCGGGTTTTTCCCCTAAAGAACTTTTAGAAAGATGCGGGGCCTTTTTTCGCTATTTGGGAAGCCTTCCGGCTTACTGGTGGCAAAAATTCCGCAAAACTTCTCATGAACATGTTCCTCCTGCCGAAGGCCTTGAGCCAGCGTTTGAGCCTAACATCCCTGTTACTCAGGAGATATACCCTGAACCAGAAGAAGAACTCTATCTTCCTGATGACAAAGAAAGCCAAGATGAAACCCTGGAAAAACTCCCTGTGCCATCCAAATCAAAGACTTATAAAAAGCCACCGCTTAGTCTTTTAGACGATCCTCCGCCAAGGTTTGAACGCGAAAACAAAGAAGAACTTCTTGCCCGCGCCAAGCTCCTTGAGCGAAAACTCGAAGATTTTGGCGTGCGGGGAAAGGTTACTGAAATCTGCCCTGGCCCAGTAATTACCGTTTACGAATACGAACCTGCCCCAGGCATAAAGATAAACAAAATCGCTTCTTTGGCAGATGACCTTGCCCTTGGGCTTAAAGCTGCAAGTGTGCGCATAGTGGCTCCAATCCCTGGCAAATCTGCTGTTGGGATAGAAGTTGCCAATAAAGAGCGTGAGATTGTTTACCTGAAAGAGATTCTTGTAAGTGAGGCTTATCGCAAGGCCAAATCAAAATTAACCCTTGCCCTTGGCAAAGACATCTCAGGCCGGCCAGTGGTTACAGACCTTGCCAAGATGCCACATCTTCTAATTGCTGGGGCTACTGGCACGGGAAAAAGTGTTTGTCTGCATGCTATGCTTATGAGCCTTCTTTTCAAGGCCACCCCTGAGGAAGTGCGCCTTTTGCTTATTGATCCCAAACGCATTGAGCTTTCGGTCTATGATGGCATTCCCCATCTTCTTCATCCAGTACTTCTTGAGCCCAAAACCGCCACCCTTGCCCTCAAATGGGCGGTATCAGAAATGGAAAGGCGCTATCAGCTTCTGGAAGAAGCCCGTGCCCGTAACCTTGAATCTTACAATGCTGAAGCCGAAGAAAAGCTCCCCTACATCGTCATAGTGGTAGACGAACTCGCTGACCTTATGGTGGTCTCTTCCAAAGAAGTAGAGATGTCCCTTACCAGACTCGCTCAAATGGCCAGGGCCTCAGGAATACATCTTTTGCTTGCCACCCAAAGGCCCTCAGTTGACGTGCTTACCGGCATTATCAAGGCTAACTTCCCTGCGCGCATTTCTTTTCAGGTCTCATCGCGTACAGACTCACGGACCATTCTAGACACAGGCGGGGCAGAGCGCTTACTTGGCGCGGGAGACATGCTCTTTTTGCCTCCCGGGACCTCAAAATTAAAACGTATCCACGGCGCCTTTATCAGTGAAAAAGAAGTCAAAAAGGTGGTAGAATACTTAAAGGCTCAGGGTGAGCCTGATTATGCCCTTGAGCTTGTGGCAGGCGGAGAAGAAGCCGTCTCAGAGCTTGACGATGAAGTTGACGAACTCTATGAGCAGGCAGTCCAGATCGTGGTGCAAACCGGGCAGGCTTCTATCTCAATGTTACAAAGACGTTTGCGGGTTGGATATAACCGTGCCGCCCGCATGATTGAACGCATGGAAAAGGAGGGTATCGTTGGTCCGTCAGATGGTGTGCGTCCTCGTCCTGTGTTGCTGCGTCCTGATAAGTAAAATAGCTTTGGCAGAAATCTCTGCCAAAGACGTAGCCACTCGTCTTCAGAACTATTACGAACAAACGAAAAACTTCACGGCAGACTTTGAACAGGAAGTCCATTTTCTGCGTGCCAACCAAATCCGGTTTTCCAAGGGGCGCGTTTATTTTGAAAAGCCTGGCCTTATGCGCTGGGAATATACCTGGCCAGAAGAACTTCTTATTGTGGCAGACAAGAAAAACATTTACGTCTATAGCAAAAAAGACAACCAGGTCATGATTTTTCCCAAGGAAAAGTCCCTCTCATCAAAGCTCATGCTAAGTTTTGTCTCAGGGAAAGGAAACATCTTTGAAGACTTCAGGCTTGGCCCGGTGGAAGAACTCCCTGAAGGCAAAGTAGCCCTGATACTTTTCCCCAAGGAAGAGGCTCAAATCCAAAAAATAAAACTTTTGATAGATAAAAAAAACGGCGCTCTTTTGGGGTTTTCCTTTTGGGATCAGCTTGGGAATTTAACCCGCATCAAATTTCTTAAAACCAAACGAAATATCCATCTTGCAAAAGCCCTCTTTAACTTTGAACCTCCAAAAGGCGCTGAAATTATACAGGAGAGGTAGGTTATGAATGAACTGCAGAAAGAAATCCGAGAATTAGCTAAAGAGCGCAAGGCCATTATCCTGGCACACAATTATCAACCCCCTGAGATCCAGGACGTAGCCGATCTTACCGGAGACTCGCTAGAGCTTTCTTTAAAAGCCGCCCAAACAGATGCGGAAGTTGTGGTTTTTTGCGGCGTGCGTTTTATGGCAGAAACAGCTGCTATCGTTTGCCCTGACAAGCTGATTGTCTTTCCGCGCATGGAAGCAGGCTGCGAGATGGCAGACATGATTGGCCCTGAAGACGTTGAAAACTTAAAAGCAAAGTATCCCAAAGCACCGGTGGTCACTTATGTCAATTCTTATGTGGAAATCAAGGCGCTTTCTGATATTTGCTGCACCTCCGCCAATGCGGTGAACGTGGTGCGCGCCCTTGATGCCGACGAGATAATCTTTCTGCCCGACATGAATCTTGCGCGTTACACCCAGCGTTTTTTCAAAGAAAAAAAGATCCACTATTTCGAAGGCTTTTGCCCGTTTCATGATGTACTTACGGTAGAAGACGTAACTGCTGCGCGCAAAGCGCACCCTAACGCGGTTTTTATGGCGCATCCAGAATGCCGTCCAGAAGTTATTGATTTGGCTGACGCCGTGCGCTCTACAAGTGGCATGCTTCGCTATGCCAAAGAGTCTGATGCTAAAGAATTTATCATTGGCACAGAAGTGGGTCTTCTTTATCCGCTAAAAAAACAAAACCCTGATAAAAACTTCTACCCTGCCTCTGAAAAGATGCTCTGCAAGGCCATGAAGATAATCTCTCTTGAAGACCTCAAGAAATCCCTTGAAACGTTGTCTCCTGTGGTGAAGGTGCCGGAAGACTTGCGGGTAAAAGCCTACCGTGCCGTGGCGCGCATGTTAGAAATTCCGCGAACCTAGGAGGGCCATATGAAACTCCCTTTTGTGTTTGGGGTACACAACCATCAGCCCCTTGGAAATTTTGACGAAGTTGTGAAACGCCTCACTGACGAAAGCTATTTCCCCTTTCTTAAAATCATCGAACGATATCCGCATTTTCGTTTCAGCCTTCACGTAAGCGGTATTTTGCTCAAGTGGTGGGAGGAAAAATACCCTGCCATATTTGAACTTTTAGGAAAACTTATCGCCCGCCAACAAATAGAACCTGTGGCAGGCGGTTTTTTTGAGCCTATCCTTGCTGTAATTCCCCGTGAAGACCGCAAAGAACAAATTCTAAGGCATAAGGATTATCTCAAAAAGCAATTCGGAGTCTCCCCGGTTGGGCTCTGGCTTACCGAGCGTGTGTGGGAACAGGCCCTGGTAGAGGATCTTGCCAAGCTTGGTATCAAATACGTGGTAGTGGATGATAGGCATTTTTTGGTCTCGGGCTTTGAGAAAGAAAATCTCTACGGCTATTTCTATACCGAAGCCGAAGGCCAGAGACTTGCGGTGTTTCCCATTGACGAGACCTTGCGCTATGCCATTCCTTTCTGGCCTGTAGAGCGCCTAGGGCGCTATCTTAACGACGTGGCCTTTCGTGGCGGACGCCTTGCCATTTATTTTGACGACGGGGAAAAATTCGGTGTCTGGCCTGGCACCAAAAAATGGGTGTACGAAGAAGGCTGGCTGGAGTCGTTTCTGCAAACCATAACTCGCTGGCAGGAAGAAGGAAAAATCGAAATCATGACCTTTGCCGAAGCCCTTGAAAAACTCCCTGCTAACGGGCTTGCTTACCTCCCAACGGCCTCTTACGCTGAGATGGAACAATGGGCCCTTCCTGCCAAACGGATTCTTGAGCTTGAAGAGCTAAATAAACGCCTTAAGCCTGAAAAGACTCGCTTCGCAGCCTTTATCCGGGGAGGTCACTGGCGCAACTTTTTCGTCAAGTACCCTGAATCAAACTACCTTCATAAAAGAATGCTTCAGGTGAGCGAACTTTCGCGCAAAAATTTTGACCCTGAAGCCCGCGTTGAGCTTTTGTCTGCCCAGTGTAACGATGCCTATTGGCATGGAATTTTCGGCGGGCTTTATCTTCCGCATCTTCGCCAGGCAGTTTGGGAAAAACTCCTTGCTGCGGAAGCCAAGTTGCGGGCAAATAGCAAGCCTTCTTTTAGTGAGCTTGATATTGATTACGATGGTGCCACAGAGGTCTGCTATGCTTCTTCTGAAGCGGTATTGGTTTTTAAACCATCTTATGGAGGGCAAATTCTCGAATGGTCTAGCTTAAAGAGCACCCACAATTACCAAAACGTCCTCACCAGACGCTTTGAGGCTTACCATGAAGCCATAAGACATCCGCAAGAATGCCCAGAAGAAAAAGAAGAAGGCGTTTCAAGCATCCACACCCTTACCAAAAGACCATCTCAGGAAGTTTTAAACGCCCTTGTTTATGATTGGTATGAACGCCATTCTTTGATAGAACACTTCTTTGATCCCAACCGCACGCTGTACGATTTTGTGAGGTGCGACTTTGGAGAATGGGGAGATTTTGCCAACCAGCCCTTTAACTGGCACCGCAAAGGAGCTGAACTCATTTTCTTTAGAGACGGAGGGCTTTATCCCCCAGGTTCAACAAGAAGGCCGCTACTTTTGCGCAAACACATCAAGGTGAATCAAGAAGGTCTTGGCCTTGAAATTTCTTACGAACTTGAATACCGCGCCGAAGAAACCACCAGGTGCTTTTTCGGAGTGGAATTCAATTTTTATCCTCCCCTTCTTGCTAAAGGAGCAGGTGAGGTTAGCTTAGATGGCCAAAGTATTCCTGTTTCTGAGCCCCAGGAAGTCTTTGGTCAGGAGCTCACCTTTTTGGCTCCTTTCGGAGAAAAATTAAAGCTTACCCTCCCGGAAACAGCGCGTTTTTTTATTTTCCCGGTAAAAACTGTCAGCCAATCAGAAGCAGGGTTTGACCTTACCACCCAAGGGATAGCCGTAATGCCCTTCTGGCCCATTGAATTCAGAAAAGGAGAGGCCCTTCACAAAAAGTTAACTTTAGCTATTGAGCCTTAAATTCGATAGAAAAAAGAGAATAATTCACAGGAGGAAAAAATATGGCAACCGAAGGGCCAACTTTGCGGCTTCCCCCTCACGAAGACCTTGAACCCAGGAGCATAGCCAAGGAAGTTATCCTGACTTTAATTACCTGTGGCTTATGGGGGCTGGTGTGGCAGTATCAACAGATACGTATGGTAAACTTACTCCTTGGCAGGGAAGAATTTAGCTTTTGGAAATGGTTTGTTTTCACCTTGCTGACCTGTGGTCTTTATCACCTTTATCATGAATACCTAATGGGCCGGGCTATCGTGCGCATCCAGCACAAATACGGATTGCCCCCAAGTGAAAGTCTCCCTGCTATTTCGCTTATAGTCACGCTTCTTTCGCTTGGCATAATAACAGACGCCTTACAGCAAAAAGAACTAAACCTCATCATCGAGGACTTAAAACAAAAAAGCAGGTGATTACCGAAAGAAGACTCTGGCAGGCCCTAATCCTAGCAGGGCTTGCCCTGTTTTTTTTAAACGCAAAGGGAATAATAAGCATTTCTTCCCTTTCGCTTCCCTGGCGCTGCCCTTTTAAACTGCTAACAGGGCTCCCTTGCCCAGGATGCGGCATGACTCATGCTGCGAAAAGCTTTCTTCAAGGGAATTTTTGCGATGCTTTTTCCACCAACCCACTTATTTTCTTGTTTGTGGGCCTGGTGTTTATGCTTGCCTTTTTACCTGATAAAGCACTTTTTTTCTTGCAGAGGAAAGGATTCTGGAAAGTAATTTTACTCCTGGTGCTTATCTGGTGGCTGACAAGGCTAATTCTTAGAATTTAAGCATTTCTTTTAAGGCCATGGCTTTATCTTGTGAGCGCATAAGGCTTTCGCCAATAAGGGCCGCTGAAATGCCTGCTTCTTTTAGCTTTTTAAGGTCAGAGGAGCTTTTTATGCCTGACTCTGATACCAGGACTATATCTTTCGGGACTTTCTTGGCAAGCTTTAAGCTTGTTTCAAGGCTTACCTCAAAGGTCTTTAAATTACGATTGTTAATGCCGATGATCTCAGCTCCAGCTTCAATGGCAAGCTTAAGTTCTTCCTCATCGTGCACTTCCACCAGGGCTTCAAGGCCAAGGGCATAAGTCATTGCCAAAAGCTCCCTTAGGCGTTTGGGTGATAAAGCCGCCACGATAAGCAAGACGGCATCTGCCCCAAAGGCCTTCGCCTCTTCAAGCTGAATTTCATCTATGATGAAGTCTTTTCTCAAAATGGGTAGTGGGACTTCTTCTCTTATGGCAGCAAGGTATTCCAGATGACCACGGAAAAACTTTTCATCTGTAAGGCAGGAGATAGCGCTTGCTCCCCCAGCTACATAGGCTCTTGCCGTGGCAAGGGGATCAAAGTCTTTGGCAATAAGGCCCTTTGAAGGCGAAGCCCTTTTTATCTCTGCTATTATCGCAAAAGGGGGAACTCTAAGGGCCTCTTTAAGGGGCTTGCGGGGAAGATCCCAAAAGGGGCGAAAAAAAAGCCCTCTTTCCTTGCGTACTCTGACTTCTTTTTCTTTTTCAGCAAGGATTTTGGCAAGGATATCTCCCATTTCTTACTCCTTTATTTTTTTGCACACTCGCAAGCAAGCCGGTAATCACAAAAACTACAGTGTTTTTCGTTTTGAGTGGCATAAAAGGCGTCTGCTTCAATGATGTGTCTTAAAAGATATTCTAGGATACGCGGAAACGTTGAAAGCATAAAGGGCTGTGCGGCTTCCATATTTTTGGGCTGAAAAAGTGGTTTTTCGATATAGTCAAGCTTCCCTGAGGCAAGCTGGAGATAGGCCGCGTTTTCAGCCCCTGCCAGAAAAAGATACAAAAAAAGCTGAATATCAGGAAGGCGCTCCTGGAAATCAAAAAAATCTTCAGCCGTAAAACTGGCAGGTGGGTCGTAGGGAAAAAGTTTTTCTTCGAGATGATTGGAGGTATAGCCTTGAACAAAGGTACCTGTTTTATAATCGAGCACGTATTGCCATTCACCGCGTCTTTCTAGTCTATCAATGCGCCCAGCAAAAAGAAAATCCTGAAACCTGCGGCTGTATTTTTCTTCAAGCTTAATGATAACAAAGCCTTCTGGTTGTTTGCTCGCCAGAAATTCAAGATAACGTTTGAGCCTGAAAATAGCGGTCTCTTCCACAAAAAAGCGCCGCTCTGGTCCAAGGGCATGATAAAGCTTTGAAGCCGCGAATAGTTCACGAAAATAGGTTATCAGCCGTTCGGGATCATTATCTTGCCTAGGGGAATAATGCTTTCCTTCATAAGGTCTAAAGTATTCCTCTAAGGCAGTGTGGACTATTTCTCCAAGCGAAGCAGCGTCAAAGTCGGTAAAGTCTTTCGCTGGCTCCAAGCCCAGGAGATAACGAAAGTAAAACTTTACCGGGCAGAGGAGATACGTATTAAGCATGGTGGCAGATATGCCATCGCTGCGATTAGCAAGGAGTTTTTCAAGGATTTCTTTTTCAGCCTGACCTTTAGGGATACTCTCTCTGCGGGCAAAGGCCTTTGGGTTCAAGTTAAGGGGGATGAAAGAAATTTTTTCAGGGCAAAGCTTTTTTTGTTCCTGCTCCTCTTCCCAGAGGAGCCTTTCCACGTAGCGGCTGCGCATTTTCTTTCCTAGGGCTTCGCCCTTGCCACTTATAGCACTCTGATAAAAGAGACTTACTTCTTCTGCTCCACGCACCAGGGCAAAGAAATGGTGCCTCTCTATTACCTCCTCGCGTTCACGCGGTGGGAGCCCAAGAATGGGCTTAACCCCCTCAGGCATAAGGGGATTAACTTCCTCCACCGAGGGTAGATAGCCCTCGTTGGCATCAAGTACAAAAACGCGTTTAAAAGAAAGAAGCCTTGTTTCAAGGAGCCCCATCACCTGAAGCCCACAAAGGGGTTCGCCTTCAAAGGGTGCGCGGATACTGCGTAAAAGCTCTTTTAAAAAGGTAAATAGCGTGCCTGGCGCAAGGGGCTCATTGGCAAAAGAGACTTTTTCTAAACTTGGCAAAATTTCGGTTTCAAAGGCGTAAAGAAAGGCTTTTTCAAGCAAGATTTCTGGAGTGTCTTCTTCAGCGCTAAGGAGCCTTTCTCTGGTGCATTCTTTCACAAGACGCCTTAAGGCCGCAGCTAACTGGGCCGTGGTTTCAAGGGTAAGCCACGGCCTTATAAGATAGGTGTGAAACCACTTTAAAAAGCGTGCAAAAGGCCCCTCTTCACAAAGGGCTTCTATTTGCTCAAGGGTAAGATAAGGACTTCCGTGCTCCCTAAGATTTTTCTCTATTTCGCGGAAAAAGGAGAAGGCTTTGTGCCCTTCAAAGCTTAAGCCGCGTAAGTAAGGATGTTTAATAAGCTTCAAGTAAGAAGGAATGTGAATTTCTTCCCTGTGAAGGTTTTCCCGTAACTCTGCCAAAAGCAAAAAAAGCTGGGCAAGGGGGGTCCTAAAAAGCGGATAACCAAGCGTGATGTTGAGAGGAATATCTGCTGGGAGCTCGTAAAGAAGAGGAATGAGATGCCCGGCCACACAAAGAAGAATGAGGGTATCATCTGGGGCTTCTATGTCTTTAGGCAAAAGTTTTTTAAGGGTTGCAAGCTCGTGGTGGACATCTGGGGCCTCGAAAAAATGAAAAGAAGGCCTTTTAAGGTCTTCTGCCAAAACTTCGACTTCACTTCCAAACACCCTGGAAAGCTCGCGATAAATTTGAGGGAGTTTGTTTCCTTCAAGGCGCCACCAAAGAGTGGCCCCTTTTTTAAGCCATTCGTTAAAGATTTTTTGTTCTGCCCTGGTAAGCATAAAAAAACCTACCAAGTGCATTGGCCCTGAGAAGGCAGGAAGTTTTTGGCAATTTTCTGCAAGCAAACGAAGCCTTTGCCCGGAAGTAATAAGGCCTTTTTCTTTTAGTTTCTGGCGAAAGGCCTGTTGGATGTCGCCTAGGTGCTCTAGAAAAAGCCTGGCCTCAAAGGGGACCTCTTCTTCTGGAGGGTAAACTACGTTTTTGGCATCAACTATTTCTCGTTCGAGCTGGTCAAGGACTTCTGCTAGGCGTAGCCCCCAGGGGAAAAAGCGGTCAAAGCTCTGGGCAACTTTTTCAAAAGGCGGCATATCTTTTACGATTTCCCAAAGGAGCCAGGCCTGATCAGCCCTTGGCAAAAGAGGTCTGGCGTCAATTTCCGTGGCAAGCTCTGCTACTAAGTCGGAAAAACATATAATTTGGGGCAAAAGGCTTGGAGCAGGCCGCCTTTGAGAAAGATAATAGCGAAAATAAAGCCCTGCCCGCTTTGTAGGAAAAACAAATACCGTATCAGGGGAAAAAAGCTCTTCTTCAGGGATTTCTTTTGTAAGGCGTATTAAAAATGCCTGCGAAGGCAAAGCCTTAAGATGGCCCATGACTTTATTTTAGCCTGCAAGGAGCCACTCAAGAAGCGCCATGTGCAGCCACATTTTATTTTCTGCCTGATCCCAGACTACAGATTGCGGCCCCTCAAGGACATCTTCGGTAATCTCTTCTCCTCTATGAGCAGGCAAACAATGCATGACAATAGCATCAGGTTTGGCAAGCTTAAGTAGCTCCCGGTTCACCTGGTAGGGAGCAAATATTCTTTTGCGCTGCTCAGCCTCTTCTTCCTGCCCCATACTGGCCCAAACGTCGGTATTAATAACGTCTGCGTCTTTCACGGCATCTTTTGGGTCGCGGACAATCTCTATGGGCTTTGGAGCAACTTGCCTGGCTTCGGTAAGAATTTCGGGATTAGGATCATAGCCTTCTGGACAGGCAAGACCCAGAGTAAATCCGATTCTAGCGGCCATTTCAATCCAGGAATGGGCAACGTTATTTCCATCTCCCACCCAGGCTATTTTTAGGTTGGTGATATCACCCTTTTTTTCAATTACCGTCATCACGTCTGACATGCCCTGGCAGGGATGATGTAAGTCGGAAAGGCCGTTTATCACAGGAATTGAAGCCCATCGTGCCAGTTCATTTACAATTTCCTGACCATAGGTGCGTACCACCAGGGCATCTACATAACGAGAAAGGACCCGGGCGGTGTCTTTTAAAGGCTCCCCACGGTCGAGTTGCAGGTCGTTTTTGGAAAGAAAAATAGTCCCACCACCAAGCTTTTGCATTCCTGCTTCAAAAGAGACCCTGGTGCGGGTAGAATGTTTTTCAAAAAGAAGGGCAAGGATTTTTCCGGCTAGGCTTTTTCGTTCTTTTCCTTTTTTGAAATCTTCTTTAAGGCGCAGGGCTCGCTTAAGGAGGTGTTCTACCTCTTCTTTGGTCAGATCAAATACCCGTGTTATATGCTTCATAACAAACCTCCTACGCCAGTATGAAAAAGTGTAATATTAGCAATTCTTGTTTCTCTTGCCAAATAGGAAACCTTCAAAAATTTTCAAAAATTTTTGCCTGTCCCCGTTAGCAGACTCTTAAGTGGGCCAAGTGATTTATTGAGGAAACTTTCCGTCGCCTGCGCTTAAGCCCAAGCTTCTCCCTTAGCTCGGCAAGCGCCTCTTTTACAAACTTCTCCGTGCCTATCACCAAGCCCTCTGAAAAAAATCTGATCCTTTGACGGTAAACCTCCGCTTCTTTTAATCCGCGCCTGTCCCCAATTCCTCCCTTCCCATACAAAAATTCTCGATACATCTTCAGCCGCTCCTGATAACCCTTGCTCGTAAACTCCGCCACTCCGAGATTCGTCGATAAGAATCCGTCTGCATTGCCTGTCCCCAAATGGTACCCAAGCGAACACCAGCGATAATGCTCGGGCTTCTCGACTATACCCGCTCGTACAGGGTTCAAATCTATGTAGGCCAGACAATTAAGCAGCGCCTCGCCTTTTTCGATAACCACGCTCTTGAACCTGTCTGACCAGAAATAGCCCTTGCGGTCGTGAATCTTGTTGTACCACCTGGAAAACCGCTGCTTTATCTCCTGCACAAACCGCGAAAGATCAGCAAAGCGTTTTCTGAAATAGGAGATCCTGTCAGGGGTAAGCATAATTTTTCGCCTGTCCCCGTAGTAGAGCTTTATGCGTTCGATTACTTCGTCGTCAGAGAAGGAGTCAGGAGGGAGCATGCGGCAGAGGAGATGGAAGTGGTTACCCATGATGCAGAAGCCATAGACTTCAACGAAGAATACT
>NZ_ATXH01000005.1 GCF_000421585.1 Thermodesulfatator atlanticus DSM 21156 | reverse complement strand
ACGAAGAATACTTTTGAGAGCCAGCGGAAGAGGTGAAGTAAGTGGTCTTTTTCGGCAGGGCCTAAGACGTTATGGCCTGGAAGGGCAGTGCGAGAAATGATGTGATAAGCGGCCTCTGGGTTTTTGATGAACTTTCTAGGTATACGCGCCATGATTAGCCTCCTTTTAAAATTTGCCTGTCCCTTTTCTTTTAAATCGGTTGGACAGAAAGAAGGCTTAAAAAATTTTGCCTGTCCCCAGGCTACCCGGGTTAGATTCCCACCAAACTAGATTTTTAGATACTGGTCGGAAGTAAAATTTGGCGTTATAAAATCTTTTTACTTCATGTAAAGGGGAGGTTTTTTGTGAAAGAGCTGCCAAAGGCGTATGACTTCCGCGGGGTAGAAGAGAAGTGGTACAAGTTCTGGGAAGAAAAAGGTTATTTTAAGCCCAAACTTGATCCCAACCGTCCTCGTTTTTCTATGGTGATCCCTCCTCCCAACGTCACCGGAAGGCTACACGTAGGCCACGCCTTAAACACCACTCTTCAGGACGTCATGGCACGTTATAAACGCATGGATGGCTACGATACGCTGTGGGTGCCAGGCACTGACCATGCAGGTATTGCCACCCAAAACGTGGTTGAAAAGGCCTTGGCTAAAGAGGGGCTTACCCGCCATGATATCGGCCGTGAGGAATTTCTCAAACGAGTTTGGCAATGGAAGGAAGAATACGGCGGCGCCATTATTGAACAACTCAAGCGCCTAGGTTGCTCATGCGATTGGTCACGCTTGCGTTTCACCATGGACGAAGGTCTATCACGTGCGGTGCGCGAGGTCTTTGTTCGCCTCTATGAAGAAGGCCTTATCTATCGCGGTGACTACATTATCAACTGGTGCCCACGCTGCCACACCGCTCTTGCAGACATAGAAGTTGAACACGAACCAACCAAGGGCCATCTGTGGTATATCCGCTATCCCCTAGTTGATGGATCTGGTTACATCGTAGTGGCCACCACGCGCCCGGAAACGATGCTGGGAGATACTGCCGTAGCGGTTAACCCCGAAGATGAACGCTATCAAAGCCTAATCGGTAAAAAGATAAAGCTTCCCCTAATCGGGCGTGAAATTCCCATCATCGCCGACAAAGAAGTTGACCCCGAATTCGGAACAGGTGCTGTTAAGGTAACTCCGGCCCACGACTTTGCCGATTTCGAAATAGCCAGGCGGCATAACCTTCCTTTTGTAAAAGTCATGGACGAAGACGGCAAAATGACCTCTGAAGCAGGCCCTTATGCCGGGCTTGACCGTTTTGAAGCTCGCAAGAAAGTAGTAAACGACCTAAAAGAACAGGGACTCCTAGAAAAAATAGAAGACTACGAAGTAGTCCTTGGAAAATGCTACCGCTGTGATGACGTGGTAGAACCCCTTCTTTCCAAACAATGGTTTGTGAAGATGAAACCCCTTGCCACTCCGGCTATCGCTGCGGTAGAACGCGGATTCACCAAGCTCATCCCGGAGAACTGGAAAAACTTGTATTACGACTGGATGTACAATATCCGCGATTGGTGCATCTCTCGTCAAATATGGTGGGGGCACAGGCTCCCTGCCTGGACTTGTAAAGACTGTGGCAACCTAATAGTCTCGCGCAAAGACCCTGATGCCTGCGCTAACTGCGGCTCTACGGCTCTTTCCCAAGAAGAAGACGTGCTTGATACCTGGTTCTCCTCGGCACTTTGGCCCTTCTCCACCCTTGGCTGGCCTGAGGACACCCAGGAACTTAGGCTCTACTATCCAACCTCTCTTCTGGTGACAAGTTTCGATATTCTCTTTTTCTGGGTTGCGCGCATGCTTATGATGGGGCTTCATTTCATGGGGGCTATTCCCTTTCACCATGTTTACATCCACGCCCTTGTGCGCGATGAAAAGGGCCAGAAAATGAGCAAAAGCAAGGGCAATGTGATTGACCCCCTTGTCATGATTGAAAAATACGGCACGGATGCCTTTCGTTTCACCTTGGTAGCCCTGGCTGCCCAAGGCCGCGATATAAAACTTGCAGAATCCCGCATCGAAGGCTTTCGACATTTTGTAAACAAAATCTGGAACGCTGCCCGTTTCGTATTAATGAATCTTGAAGGCTATGAGAAAATTGACCTTGCCAAAGAAGACCTTCCCAAAGAGAGCCGCTGGATACTTTCGCGCCTTTCACGCACCGTAGCTAAAGTGCGCGCGGCCCTTGATGCTTATGAATTCGACCAGGCAGCACTCTCTGCTTATCACTTCTTCTGGCATGAATTCTGCGACTGGTACGTGGAAATGTCCAAGCGTTTCCTTGCTGAAGAAGGAAAAAGTCGCCTTCAGGCCCAAAACGTGCTTCTTGAGGTACTTGAAACAAGCTTAAGGCTCTTGCATCCCTTTATGCCCTTTGTCACCGAAGAAATATGGCAGGCAATCCCCCATGAGGGCGAATCCATTATGATTGCCCCCTATCCCACCCAAAACAAAGCCTTTGAAGACGAAACCCTGGAAAAAGAAATAGACAAAATAAAAGAAGCCATCGTGGCTATCAGGGCCATACGCGCCGATTATAATCTCCACCCTACTGCCGAGCTAAAAGTCATCGTGCGCACGGAAAAAGAAAACACACTGAAACTTTTTGAAGAATTCGCTTCCGTTATCAAACAACTTGCCAGGGTATCTGAATTAGAATTAACCAAAGAGGGTGAGCGTCCTAAAGGGGCTGCTTCGGCAGTGCTTACCGATGCCGAGATATTCGTTCCCCTTGAAGGCCTTGTTGACGTTTCTGCTGAAATCAAAAAACTTCGCAAAGAAGAAGAAAAAACCCTAAAAGAACTCTCCCGCGTGAAAGCAAGGCTTGAAAACGAGGGTTTTCTCAAAAAAGCGCCTAAAGACGTAGTAGAAAAAGAACGCAAAAGAGCAGAAGAACTTGAGGCCAAGCTTTCGAGAATCCGAGAAAATATTGCCCGGCTTGAGGAGCTTGGCTAAATGTTAGTAGTAGAGCCTTTATCAGACAAATCTGTTACGGAAGCCGGTTTAGAAGTCGTAGAACGCAAAGGCCTTGGGCACCCTGATACCATATGTGACGCTCTGGCAGAAGAGTTCTCGCGTGCGCTTTGTCGCTTTTATCTCGAAAAATTCGGCTTCATCCTTCATCACAACGTGGACAAAGGCCTTCTTTTTGCGGGAAGTGCCGAACCGGAATTTGGCGGTGGAAAAATCCTTGAACCTTTTGAACTTTATTTCGTGGGGCGTGCAACTTTAGCATATAAAGATGTTTCGGTTCCAGTAAAAGACCTGGCCCATGAAATAATAGATTCCTGGTTCAACCAACATTTTCACGTACTCCATCCACAACAGCACGTAAAAACCAAGGTTTTAGTAAGACCTGGTTCCCTTGAACTGGTAGAACTTTTTCGTAAGTTCCAAAAAACAGGCGTTCCGCTGGCCAATGATACCTCTGTTGGGGTAGGCTACGCCCCTTTAAGCCCTCTGGAAAAACTCGTACTTCACGTTGAGAAGTTTTTAAACGCGCCTTCTTTTCGTGAAAAATATCCTGCCGTTGGACAAGACATAAAAGTCATGGGCGTGCGCGAAGACTCACATTTTAAACTGACGATAGCCTGTGCTACTATCGGCCGCTATTTGAAAAACCTGGATGATTATCTTTCCTTAAAAAGAAACCTCTTACAGGAGCTAAAAACCAAGTTTTCGCAAGACTATCCCTCTCTTGAAATTCACGTAAACACGGCTGATGATATTGAAAAAGGAGATATTTACCTTACCGTCACAGGGACCTCAGCAGAAGCAGGAGATGATGGTGAAGTTGGCCGAGGAAACCGTGTAAATGGTCTTATTACCCCCTTCAGACCCATGAGCCTTGAAGCTGCGGCAGGCAAAAACCCTGTAAGCCACGTTGGGAAAATTTATAATCTCCTGACAAACGAGATAGCAGAAACTCTTGTCTCTGAGATACCAGAAATCAAAGAAGCTTACGTTACTTTAGTAAGCCGCATAGGAAGCCCTATTACTGAGCCTCAAACGCTTTCTTTGAAAATAAAAACCGAAGGTGACTTTGAAAAGATTTCCTCTAACGCCAAAGAAATTGCCTACGAAGAGCTCCAAAAAGCCCCAAAAATTTGGCAAAAAATAATCTCAGGAGAACTTGCTTGTTATTGATTTAATAAGGCCCCCAAGGGGGCCTTATTTAGCTAAGGTGTGATAAGGGGAGACTCACCATTTTGAATTTCTACGACTTTGATTTTAAAAATGACATTTTGCCCAGCAAGAGGCGGGTTGAGATCAAGGGTAATGTTTTCCGCATCAACATGGGTTACCGTAGCAGGAAGGGTTACCTCGCCCTGTTCGGTATTAAAAACAAGGTTTAGCATCATACCCACTTGGGGCTCAGTATCAAGAGAAAGGGCATCACGGGGAACAACTTTTACGAGCCTTTCGTCTCTTTCACCAAACGCTTTATCAGGAGTTAGTGTAACTTCTTTTTCTTCACCTTCTTCCATACCGATCACTGCTTCTGAAAGCCCAGGGATAATATCCGGCGAGCCAACCTGGAACTGAAAAGGTGGGCCACCTTCTGTGCTTTCAAAAACCTCGCCACTTTCCAAACGGCCTACACAATGAATGCTTACAACATCCCCTAACTTAACTTTACGCATACAAAAAACTCCTTAAAAGTTATTCGTGAAGGAAACCAAGGCAGGCCTCAGCATCCCTCTTAAGGGAAAAAGATAACATAAAAAATTTTTAATAGCCAAACAAAAATTGAACCTAAAGCCACCACCAGGGGATAACTTTTATCTGACCGGGAAGGGTTTGATATGCGTCTCCTGTATAAATGATGTTCAGGCTTTTGATTCCAGGCAGTATTTCGCGGATCTTAAGTAAAGGTTCTGAATCTTTTAGGGTGATTTTTGAAGCAAATTTAACTTCAAAAGCATGAAATGCTTTTCCGTGTTTAAGCAAAAAATCTATTTCTATCTCTTTCCCCCCCAAGGTACGGAAAAAGAAAATTTCCACACCTTCTTTAAGAGATCTTAAAGCCCACAGTTCCTGAAAGACAAAATTTTCAAAAAGCTTTCCCCAAAATTCCGGAGGGATTTCTTCAGGACTATGATAACCAGATAAAACTCTTGTTAAACCGCAATCAAAAAAGTAGAGCTTTGGGCGTTTGGTTAGTCGCTTGTTAATATTGGCAAAATAAGGTCTCAGCCTGGTTATCAATCCTCCCGTTTCTAAAAGATTTAGATAACGCGAAATGGTCGCAGGAGAAAGCCCAACATCTCTGGCTACATCTTGTTGATTCAAAAGGCTAGCCGTTCTGGAAGAAAGAACTTCCATAAAAATATGAAAATCAGAAAGATTTGCAACTTGTGAAAGATTTCTAAGGTCTCTTTCTAAATAGGTAGCAATATATCCCTTCCACCACAGATTAATGGAAAAAGAGTCTTCAAGAGTTGTAATGGGAGGAATCATTCCTCGAAATAATAACAACTCAAGGGAAAAGTCAGGCTTATCAGCTGGAGGAAATTCCTGTGTCTCTAAAAAAGTTAAAAGACTTGACTTTCTTTCCATTAGCTCATCAAGTGAAAAGGGACCAAGTTCTAAATATATCGCCCTGCCTGCAAGGCTTTCTGAAACTTGTCTCATTAAAAGAAGATTAGCAGAGCCTGAAAGGACATAACGACGGGAACGATCCTCATCTACAGCAAGTTTTATGTAGGGGAGTATTTTAGGTAAACGTTGTACTTCGTCTATAACAAGTCTTTTTTCCTGAAAGACTAACTCTTTAGGATGTTTCTCTAAAAAGCTTAAAACTTCGGGATCATCAAGGGAATATTTGGGCCAGGCAGCCACAGGAGGTTCGTTAGCAAGAAGAGTGCTTTTCCCCACCTGACGGGCCCCTGTAATGACAACGATTGGAGCGAAAGAAAGAGTCTTGCGCAAAACGTCTGCTAAAAACCTGGGTTTGTAGTGAAATTGTTTCATACTTTGAAATATTTTACATCAGGATGTGAAACATTTTCAATCAATTTTGCCCTCTCTTCGGAAACTCAAAACAGTTGACACTTTGAACTGAAATAGCCACCTTACCATTTTTCGTAACGAAAAATGGGAGCGATCCCAAAACAGGCCTAAGTCGAAATCGGTTTAAGCAGCTTTTAAGAATTTTTGGCGCAGGGCAAAAAGGCGGTCGCGTAAGGCCGCGGCTTTTTCAAATTCAAGGTTTTTGGCAGCCTCGCGCATTTCTTTTTCAGTCCTGCGGATAAGCTTGCGAAGCTCATCAACATCTTCGATGTCTATCTCTGCCAGTTCATCAAGCTCCACGTAGTCTGCCTCATAAAACTGAGCCAGGGCATCTTCAAATCCTTTTTTAATGGTCTTAGGCGTAATGCCATGGGTAAGGTTATATTCTTCTTGAATCTTGCGCCGT
This sequence comes from Thermodesulfatator atlanticus DSM 21156, assembly GCF_000421585.1. Taxonomy (NCBI): domain Bacteria; kingdom Pseudomonadati; phylum Thermodesulfobacteriota; class Thermodesulfobacteria; order Thermodesulfobacteriales; family Thermodesulfatatoraceae; genus Thermodesulfatator; species Thermodesulfatator atlanticus. Next base: position 106,537 of record NZ_ATXH01000005.1, on the reverse strand, counting down.
CTTTCTGTCTCTTCCATGGCCCTGCGCATGGATTCTGTCACGTTATCAGCATAAAGGATAACGGTCCCGTTAACGTTCCTTGCGGCCCGACCTGCAATCTGGATAAGAGAGCGCTCAGATCGCAAAAAACCTTCTTTATCAGCATCAAGAATAGCTACCAATGAAACTTCGGGGATATCCAAACCTTCACGTAAAAGGTTAATCCCTACCAGCACATCAAAAACACCCTTGCGGAGATCCCGAATAATTTTGGCACGCTCAAGGGTCTTGATATCTGAATGAAGATACTTGGCCTTAATCCCCAGGTCATTGAGATACTCAGTGAGTTCTTCGGCCATGCGTTTGGTAAGGGTGCAAACAAGGGTTTTTTCACCCTTCTTAAGGCGCTTTTTTATCTCAGCAACCAGGTCGTCTATCTGGAATTTGGCCGGTCGCACTTCTATTTTGGGATCCATAAGCCCTGTAGGGCGGATAATCTGTTCAACCACATAAGGGCCTGCTTTTTTGAGTTCGTATTCCCCTGGAGTGGCGGAGACGTAAATTACCTGATTCACACGTTGTTCAAATTCTTCAAACGTAAGCGGACGGTTATCAAGGGCTGAAGGAAGCCTGAAACCATATTCCACCAGGGTTTCTTTACGGGACCTATCACCACGATACATACCATGAAGCTGAGGGATGGTGATATGGCTTTCATCAATGAAAATCAAAAAATCATCCGGGAAATAATCAAGCAGGGTATAAGGGGGTTCACCTGGTGCCCGGCCATCGAGATAGCGGCTGTAATTTTCTATCCCATGGCAAAAGCCCATTTCCTCTAGCATTTCTAAATCAAAAAGGGTGCGTTTTAAAAGACGTTCAGCCTCAAGGAGCCGCCCCTGGCTTTTGAACCAGGCCACCCTTTCTTCAAGCTCTTTCTTTATTTCTTCAATGGCAAGGGCTAGCCTTTCTTCACTGGTAACGTAATGCGTCCCCGGGAAAATAGTTACCGCCTCAATCCGCCCAAGGACCTTTCCCCGAAAAGGATCTATGATCTTAATGCTTTCGATAGTGTCGCCGAAAAGTTCTATCCTTATCGCCTGTTTTTCTTCGTGAGCAGGAAAGATTTCGATAATATCGCCCCTTACCCGAAAAGTCCCGCGGGTTAGTTCAAAATTCTTGCGTTCGTAGTGCATGGTCACCAGGCGGCGGATAATTCGCTCCCGCGGCATATCTTTACCAACTTGGAGATAAAGATGCATACGAGAGTATTCCGTAGGAGAACCCAGACCGTAGATGCAGGAAACACTTGCCACTACAATAACATCACGCCGCGAAAGCACCGCTGCCGTGGCAGAGTGCCGCAGCCTGTCGATAAGCTCGTTGATAGAGGCGTCTTTTTCAATGTAGGTATCTGAGGCAGGGATGTAGGCCTCTGGCTGGTAATAATCGTAGTAAGACACAAAGTATTCCACGGCGTTGTAAGGGAATAGTTTTTTGAATTCGTTATAAAGCTGGGCTGCAAGGGTTTTATTGGGCGCGATGATAAGGGTTGGACGATTAAGGGTAGCAATAACATTGGCCATGGTAAAGGTCTTCCCTGAGCCCGTTACCCCCTTAAGCACCATGTGCTTTACGCCATCTTCCACCCATTTGCAAAGGGTGCTAATGGCCTTTGGTTGGTCTCCAGTAGGTTTTATTTCAGCGGTGAGTTTAAAGCTCCCTTCAGCAACAAATTCGTAAATCATGCCTTCATTTTAATCCAAAGGATTTTTGCACAAAGAGTTGCCGCAAAGCAAATCTTATCTGTAATGGGTACATTTTTTCTTTTCGACCAAATATCCGCCCACGTTACAGGAAACAGGTCATCCTAAGGCAGGCAAAACAACTTTTTTAGGGTCCGTTCGAGCAACCGTTCCCTTTTTCGTTCCGAAAATGGGAACGGATACCTTGCATTTCGGCAATTTGCAAAGTTTCCCAGCTAATTGAACCCGAAATGCTCTATCTTTCCTGTGGCTTCCAGTTCGCCACTTTTAAGGACAGAAACTGCCCCATGTCCGCCGCAGATAAGACAACGCCTGCCCTGAATTTTTAGCTTGGCATCTGTTTGCTCAGCAAGCTTAAGCAATGCCAAGCGTTCTTTGGTTGCGATTTCACTATCAACATTTACCGAAGTCATAAGGATTTTGGCGAGTTTTGCAAACTCTAAACGCTCTGGGGTGAAACTTTTTAAATTAAGCAGGCTGTCGCCAGTAAAAAGAAGGCCTGCTTTTTCGCAGAAGAAAAACACCTGACCATAAAGATGGCCCCCTAGACTTTCAAGCACTTCAAATTCATATCCAGCAAAATTAAAACGCATAATGACCGGAAAAATCTCCCGAAGTCCTAGAACTTCCTGCGGGAAGAGTTCTACCTTTTCAGGGGGTGTAAATCGCGAAAACAGGTTGATAAGTTTGGTATAAACTTCTTCCAAAATAGAACCTTCCACTCTTGAGCCGTAAGCCCTGTTGGCCTTTTGAATTATCTCTTTAGTGCCTTTGTGTAAATATGCTGGCACATTGAAAAAGCCCGCAGCCCCGGCATGGTCCGCATCGGCATGAGTGATAAAAATCTTGCTAAGACGATTCAAATCTCCTAGCCCGTAATGTTGAAACACTCGCAATAAATCCTCATGGTATAGCCCAAAACCTGTGTCAATCATTATTGTCTCGTCAGCGCTACTCAGAAGAAAAACGTTCCCACCATAAGGAAGCTGAAAACAGAAAAGCTCAAAGCCATCGAAAGAAAATTTTTGTACGTCTACATAGAAATTTGGCCCTGTAGTTTCTTTGAGACGTTGTCCTGTTTCAATGATACAACGAAAGACCTCATGGGGATCTTGCCTCAAATTGGTAAGTTCCTGAACAATGTGGTTTATGTCTGCCAGCAAACGCAAGAGAAATTCATCTTCGGCTTCGCCAATGATTTCGCGAAGCCTCTGGGCAAAACGGAGATAAAAAACCGTGTTATCAAGATAATCGCCTCGGGTATCATACTCTAGAATTTCAAGGCGATAGCGCGACTTAAGACGATTAAGAAGCTTGTCTATCAAGGCGCTTTTTTCCACCGTTAGGCTTACGGTAAGGCGGTCAGGATGTGGCCCTTGGTCGTCAAAGTCTAAAAAGGCAATATTTGCTCTTGCTTCGGTTATATAGTTGAGAAACTCAAATAAAGCCCCGGGCTTGTGGGGTAAATAAACATTAAACTTGAGAAATCCTATTGGTTCTAACGTCTCCTGGAGGTAGCCAAGGGCTTTTAGCCCTTGTTTTACCTTCTCGTATGCCTCACGGTTTGCTAACGTTACTTCGAAAAAGACCGTGTTAGGGTCGATACGTCGGTCATAATGAATGCGGTTTATGTTACCCTGAAAACGGCGAACTATTTCTGCGGCCCGGTGCAAAGCACCAGGTTCATCGGGCATGCGCGCAACGAAGTAAAATTTTTGACTCATAACCAAATTTTATACAAATATTTAGAAAAACAAAATGCCGAAAATAATCGCTGTTAACCCCGAAAAACCTGACCTAGAAACCCTTAAAAAAGCCACTGACGTCCTAAGAGAAGGTGGAGTGTGTGCTATTCCCACAGAGACTATCTATGGCCTTGCCGCAGACTACACCAATGAAAACGCCATAAAACGCATTTTTACTTTAAAAGGCCGCCCTGAAAAAAAGCCCATTTTGCTTTTACTAGGTGAGCTTGAACAACTCAAACTGGTAGTCAGGGAAATTCCTCCTGTTGCGGAAAAATTAATGGCCAGGTTTTGGCCAGGACCCTTGACTATTGTTATGCAGGCAAGGGCTGAGGTGTCTCCCCTTCTTACCGCGGGAACAGGAAAAATAGGCGTAAGGCTTTCTTCTCATCCCGTGCCTACCGGGATTGCCAGGTTGCTTGGCCGCCCTGTTACCGGCACCAGTGCCAATATTAGCGGAAAACCGTCTTGCACTTCGGCAGAAGAAGTTGCCAGAATAATGCCCCAGGTTGACCTAATCCTTGATGCTGGCAAAGCTAAAGAGGCCATCCCTTCTACAGTGGTAGATGTAACCGAAGAGGAAATTCGCATTATTCGAGAAGGAAAAATTAAGGCGTCTCAGCTTTTAAAGGCCCTTGGTTAATTCCGGCAGCGTATAGCAAGCGGGCGTAAGCGGTTTTCAAATCAGCAAGGGCCTCGATACGTCTTACCCTGGCTGAAGTTAAAAAAGCTTCGGCATCAAGCACATCGGTAGTGGTAGCAAGGCCCTCTTTAAAACGGGCTTCGTTTAGGCGAAAGTTTTCCTCAGCGCTCCTGAGGGCTCTTTCTGCCACTTTGAGCTTTTTTTGCGCAGCTTGCACATCCAAATATGCCGCACGCACCTCTAAAGAAATGCGGTTCTTAAGGTCCCGCAAAGAAGCCTCTTCTTCGAGCACCTTGGCCCTGGCTGCCGAGACTTTACTTTTACGTGCTCCCCAATCCCAGATAAGCCAGTTTATTTCAAACCCTACAAAAATGTTTTCCCGGTCCCCATAAGGGTTGCGCGAAGCAAGGAGATCAATGCCCTTTTTTTGATAGATAGCTTTTAAATCAACCCAGGGATAATATGCGGACTTGGCAAGGCGCACGTTTTGACGGGCCTTTTCAGTGGCAAGGAGTACTGCTTTTATCTCAGGGCGTCTGCTAAGAGCCTTTTCAAGATAGGTTTCAAAGGCCTCAAGCTTTGGCTTCTCAGAAAGAATGTCTTCCACGTCAATGGCAGCATTTACCGGACGATTTAGTAAAACGTTCAGTTTTCCCTTAGCAAGATCAAGGATATTTTGCGCCACAATCAAAGCATGCTCAGCCTGGGCGTATGCCACCTCACTTTCAAGCACCTGGTGCTTGGCAATAAGCCCCTGAGCATAATAGGCCTTGGCTGTTTCCAAGTGAGACTCAAGGCGCTTAAGAGACTTGCGTGCCTCAATTACCCCGCGCTTGGCCTTTAAAACGTCATAGTAGGCCTTGTTAACTTCAAAGATAAGCCGGGATACTGCACGCTCGTATTCAAAGCTTGCAAGCTCAACATCGAGCTTGCGGAGCTTTTCTTTAATACGCAAGGAAAAACCGTGAAAAACAGGAAAGTTAAACAAAAAATCAAACTCGATGTTTTCGTGGGAAGAAAGTGGAAAATCTTGACCCATAATAACTACTTTTTGCTGGTCCCGAAGGTGGAGATAGCTATAACGCGCTGCTAGAGTGGGCCATCTTTCCTGTTTAGCAGCCTGAGCCATAGACTCAGCCGCCTTGATGCGAGCCTTAAGCATCTCAAGATTAGGATTTTCGGAAAGGGCTTCTTTAAGACAGGCCTCAAGGGTTAACTTTTCTTGAGCCATGGCTAGGCCATGGCTTAATCCCCAACACAGGAGCAAAATAATTAAAAACTTTCTCACTTTAAGCCCTCCGCTTAAATCTTTGTTGATACATCAAGGCTGCAAGAAATATCCCACCTAACAGGGCATAAAGGGTGGTGTGGCGGAAGGTATCCTGAAAGGCAAGCGAGTAGGCCATAACCTCCTGCCATTTATAAAAAAGGGCCTTGGCTTTGGCCTCTGCTAAAGCATCAGGGAAAAAGGTTGAGAGTTTATGAGTTACCTTTTTGAGAAAAAGCGCCACGTAATTTATGTTTTGCAGGCTATCTGCTTCCTGAAAGTGAAATGTTGCTCGTTTTTCCAGGGTATTCGTGGCAATGGCCGTGCCAAACGAACCACCTATGAACCTTTGGTAATGCATAAGGGCCACCCCAAGTCCTGCTCTATTCCCTAAGCGCCGCAAGGCAAGGGCTGATAAAGGAGCAAAAAAAGTTCCCATGGCTATACCAAAAGGAATCGTAATAATGGCTGCATGTTTTGCTGGAAGCCAATAGTTTAGCTTTGGCAAAAGAAAATAACTACAAATACATAACAAAACAAAACTTACGAAAAGTATTTTTACAGGTGATATCTTATCGCTTAAGATACCTGAAATAATAGAAAAAATGCCAATAAAACCAGCAAAAGCCAGCATGTGAATACCTGTGTCAAGAGTTGTTAGGCCTTTTAAGTTCTCATAATAAAGAGGCAACAGATAAAAAATCTGATACATCACAAAGCCAAGTACAAAAAAATGAAAACCCATAGTCAGACCAAACTCAGGAATTTTATAAATACTAAAATCAATAAGCGGGTTTTTGCTCTTCATCTCAGACATGATATAAAGGCAAAAAGAAATAGCAGAGACAAAACCAAGCACCCCGATAAATGTTGATTGAAACCAGCCATATTGTTGGCCTTTAGAAAGCATTATTAAAAGAGAAACCGTTGCAATGCTTACCAGGACATAACTTCGAAAATTAAAGATGAGTTTTCCGGTACGAGGCAAAAGCTCTTTTAGAAAGAATATGGCAGCCAAGAAATTCAAAATACCGATAGGCACGTTGATATAAAAGATGTAGCGCCAGGAAAAGTGTTCTGTTAAAAAGCCGCCTGCGGTAGGCCCTAAGGCCGGGGCAAAGCTCACTCCCAGGGAAAATATACCCATGGCAAGGCCTTGGCGTTCAGGAGGGTAAGCAGCAAAAAGAATAGTTTGCGCTGCTCCCATGATAAAGGCCTCTCCCAGGCCTTGAAGCGACCGAAAAACTATCATCTCTGCCAGCGAGCTTGCTGAAGCACAAGCTGCACTTGAAATAGTAAAGAGAGCAATCCCCAGGGAAAAAACTTTAGAAAAACCGTAGGCCTGGGCCAAGGGAGTTATAAGAAGAAGGCCCACCGCCGCTGCCATCATATACGCGGTAATGACCCACTGGACGCCGTAAAGATCCGTGGACAAAGGGGCCATCATCTTGGGCACTACTACGTCCACAATGGTAGTATCTAAAATGGCAATAAAAGCCCCCACCATCACGATACAGGTAATGAGCACGCGCTCAAGTGTTGTTAAATCCTTATAAGATGGATTCATTTTCTCTTAATTTCTACCGAACCACCAAGGCCTACTCTCAAAAGCTCGATAGGGCCCTTGGTGATGCGGATTTTCACAGGCACACGCTGGGCCACCTTGGTAAATTCCCCTGCTGATACATCCCGTGGCACTAAAGCAAACTTGGCAGCTGTTGCTGGAAGAATTTCCGTGACTTCGCCCTCAAAGTCTTTATCAGGATAGGCATCTATCTTGATTTTTGCCGGGCAACCAACTTCTACCCCGTGAAGCTTGGTCTCCTCAAGAAGCACCAGGATATAAATCTTGGCAGGATCAACAATGGCGTATACCGGCTCCCCAGGACCCACCACATCTCCTGGGACATGAAATCTCTTGGCCACAACACCTGCAATTGGAGCACGAAGGGAAGTGTAATCAAGGTTAAGTTTGGCAGAAGCAACAGCCGCAGAGATAGCGTCTACCTTGGCTAGGAGGGCTTTTAGTTCTTTTTCTTTTTCAGCGATGACTTTCTTTTGGTTGTCAAGCAAAGCGAGGTTTTCCTGCGCTGCGCGAATTCCATGCTCAAGGGCCTTTAAATTGTGAGAAATGGCTTCTTTTTGTTTCAAGAGTTCTTTTAGTTTGGTTTCGATTTCTTCAAGCTGGCGCTCAGGAGCCAAATTGCGGGCAACAAGGCTTTGATAGCGCTTTTGGTCTTTTTCAAGCTGGGATATCTGCGCCAAAAGAGCGGCCCGCTTAGATTTTAAAGCTTCTTTTTCTGCCAAAAGCTGGGCTATTTTTTGCTTAGTTTGCTTTTTGCGAAGCTCTATGTCTTTTGAGACGCGGGCAATGTCAATGGATAAGGCTTCTTTTTTCTGAAAAAGGGCCTTGCGCTCAGCTTCTAACCTTTCAAGTGCCTTGCGATAAGGAGCATCGTCAAGCTTTGCAAGGGTTTCTCCTTTTTTAACCTTTTCACCTTCGTCTTTGGTAACTTTGATGATCTTGCCTGCCACCTGTGAAAAACTCACGTAAGAAAGTTCGTCTGTCTCTACAAAAACCGCATTGGTAACCGCATAACGCATTCGGTGGTGGATAAAAAGGAAAAGCCAAACCACCAACCCAACTAAGAGGACAATCAAGACGAGAAGGCCGATTTGTTGTCTTTTTGATTTGTTTGATCTGGACATGGCTTCATTATAAGTCCCTCTTAAAGTTTGTAAATTGTGAAAAATGGGACAAGTGCTTTACTTTTTGCCATCCCCTGGCAGTATTATGGCATGGACGCTTTGGATAAAAACTTGCTTACAGAAATACAAAAGCGTTTTCCCCTTGAGTCCACTCCTTACGCTTCTTTGGGAAAACGCCTTGGCCTTTCAGAGGAAGAAGTCCTCGCAAGGCTAAAAAATTTAAAAGAAAAAGGCATTTTGCGACAAATAGGCGCCATTTTTAATCCCCAGGCCTTGGGCTTCAAGACAAGCCTTGTGGCAGCAGCTGCCCCGAAGTACAACTTCAAAAAAGCCGCTGAAATTATCAACGCCTATCCTGGAGTTAGCCATAACTACCTGCGCGATCATTTCTTTAACCTGTGGTTTACCATTGCCGTCCCTCCTGGAGAAGACCTTAAAAGCGTTGTAGCGTCATTAATGGCAAGGGCTCAAGTTGAGCGCTATCTTCTTTTGCCTATTCTCAAAATCTTCCATATCGCGGTGGTTTACGACTTTGCTGAAGAAAACAACTCAGACGAAGTAACTTTTTCTTTACCTGAAGAAAAATTTTTCACCCCTGATGAGAAAACTATTTCCTTGGTGCGCCTTACCCAGGAAGACCTCCCCAGGGTTTCAAGACCTTTTAAAGAACTGGGGAAAAAAGTAGGACTTAGCGAAGAGGAAGTCATCTCCTGGCTCAAGAAAGGCCTTGAAACCGGCATGATAAGGCGTTTTGCCGGGCTTGTACGGCACAATCGCGCAGGCCTTCGTGGCAACGTCATGGTAGCCTGGCAGATCCCCCAGGAAAAATTAGACCAGGTGGGAAAATTTTTGGCTAAAGAGAAAAAAATTACCCACTGCTATGAAAGAAAAAGTTACCCTGACTGGCCTTATAATCTTTACACCATGATACACGCTAGAGAACTCGATGAAGCTATGTCTTACGTAAAGTCATTGGCTTCCCAAATAGACGCCCAAAAATACCTTCCCCTTATCACCTTAAAAGAACTCAAAAAAATTCGCCTCAAACTTTTTTGGTAGAAAAATTTTTCCACCGTTAATAGAAAAGGTTTTCCACTACCCGGGTATTATCTTCCCTGAAACCTAATATTTTTCTTGAATCAACAATTGGCACATAGATTGCTTATTAAAATAAAACAGTTATCACAGGAGGGAAAAATGAAAAAACTTTTTTTAACGCTAACCTTGGCAATTTTCTTTTGGGCCGCCAAGGGACAGGCTTTGACTATCAATGTTGACGGGAATCTTGCCGACTGGGGCTTAAACACCACAAACTTTGCAGAAAATGGTAACAATTGGGATCCTGGCATCCCTGAGGTCTTTGTCTGGCAAGAAGACGAAGTAGGCGCAAATGGCTATGTGGGCCCAGGTTATGGTGGGCAGGACTATGACGTAGAAGCCATGCTTGCCACTATTAGCAACGGATATCTATATCTTGCTATCTCAACCGGATTTCCTCAGAGTGGAACTTCTTCGTATGATGCCGGTGACATAAGCCTTGACCTAGGAAATGACGGCACCTGGGACTACGCTTTTATTATTTCAAACTATGTTGGCGGCCAGGAAAACCGCGGCCTTACGTTAGGCGGACTTTATAAAGTCACTTCCTGGCAGGATGTTGCTTACACTGCCCATGCCGTCTCCAATCCTTTCCGCATGGAAAACGGAACATACCTTGGGGCAGGAGAACTTGCGTACGAGGATGATCCAGAGCATAGTTTCTCTCGCTACTTTATCGAAGCAGCTATCCCTCTTAGTTTGTTAAATCTTAGCAACTACCATCAAATTAAGATCCACTGGACCATGGAATGCGGAAATGACTACGGCGAAGTGATGGCCCATACCCCTGAATCAGCATCTTACATGCTTTTAGGGGCGGGGTTATTTGCAGCTGGCATGCTCATAAGAAGAAAGCGCACTGACTAGTGTCGGGAGGGGCAAGGGGCAGGGCTAGCCCCCTGCCCTTTTATTTTTATGAAAGAAACGCACGCCTATCCACAAATAATGAACTCCAGAAAGAATCGTAAGAATCCCAGTAAAGTAAAAAAATATTTCCTGGAAGGAGAAGCCTGCCAGCGTGATAACGATTGTTGATACCTGGGCAACAGTTGTCCCTTTACTCAAGTAAGTAGGCCTTACTTCGAGTTTTTTGGTATAAAGGGTAAGAATTAAAAATCCTGTCAGGATAAAAACATCCCGGCCAACGACGATCCCGGCAAGCCAGGCAGGCAAAATTTTGAGATGCGCCCCTGCAAGGTAGATCGAATCAATCAGAGTTTTATCGGCAATGGGATCAAGAATGGCGCCGACCAGGGTTTTCTGATTTAAACGCCTGGCCAAAAAGCCATCAAGGGCATCACTTAACCCTGCTATGACAAAAAAAAGTAACGCTCTCTGGTAGTCGTGAGCCCAAAGACTTGCTAAAATAACCGGCACCAAAAATAAGCGCAAAAGGGTTATAAAATTTGGTATGGTTAACATGGCTGACCTTATAATTCTTCCTGGCTTCTCTGTCCACGTTAAACTTGACATGACACCTGCTTAAGGCTAAAAGCGACTCATGATTTTAGGGCAAACTATACCAGACAAAAAGACCTTTCTTGAGTTAGCCAAAGAAGCCAATCTTATCCCTGTTTACCAGGAAGTCCTGGTTGATATGGAAACCCCTATCTCACTTTTTTACAAAGTCCATGTGGGCCATTATGGATTTTTGCTCGAAAGTATCGAAGGTGGCGAAAAATGGGCCCGCTTTAGCTTTATAGGGGTAAATCCTTTTTTAATCTTTCGCTCCCGCGGACAAAATATCACCCTGATGGACCGCCATGGCGAAAGACGTTTTCAGGCACAAGACCCATTTGAAACCCTGCGCAAGTTAATTTCACAGTTCAAAGCAGCCACTATCCCGGGCCTCCCGCGTTTTTTTGGGGGAGCGGTGGGCTTTCTCTCTTATGACACCGTCCGTTTTATGGAAAGGCTCCCTGACACGCTTCCTGAAACCACGGGGTTTTCAGATATTCACCTTATGTTTCCTGAAATTCTTCTGGTTTATGACCGCTTAAAGCACACGCTTTTGGTGATTTATAACGCACGTATCAATGAAGGCGTTCACCCAGAGGCTGCTTACGAACGGGCACGCACTGAAATCGAAGCCATGGTGAGACGAGTGCGCGGGCCGCTAATTTATCCTCCAGCAAATCCAGTAGAAAAAGAAACCTCTTTAAAACCCGAAATCCCCCGAGAAAAATTCCACGAAATGGTGAGAAAGGCCAAGGAATATATTCAGGCTGGTGACGTTATCCAGGTAGTCCTTTCCCAGCGTTTTTCAGGTGAAAACCACATCAGGTGTTTTGACTTATATCGCGCCCTTCGCAAGATTAATCCTTCGCCTTATCTTTTTTACCTTCGCCTAGGGGATGAAACCCTTATCGGCTCATCTCCTGAGATATTGGTACGCCTTGAAGAAGGTATAATTGAAGTGCGCCCCATTGCAGGCACTAGACCCCGCGGGCGCACAGAAACCGAAGACCTGGCCCTGGCAGAAGACCTTTTGCACGATCAAAAAGAAAGGGCTGAACACTTAATGCTGGTTGACCTTGGCCGCAACGATGTCGGTCGTGTGGCCACCTACGGCAGCGTAGACGTGTACGAACTTATGGTTATTGAAAGGTACTCCCACGTAATGCATCTGGTCTCAGGGGTACGTGGCGAGCTTCTACCCGGGAAAGACATGTTTGACGTGCTTAAGGCCTCTTTCCCCGCGGGCACAGTTTCAGGAGCACCCAAAATACGGGCCATGGAAATAATCGAAGAGCTTGAACATGCCAAGCGTGGGCCATATGCCGGAGCGGTAGGATACTTTGGTTTTTCAGGGAATATGGATTTTTGTATTGCCATTAGAACGCTTTTCCAAAAAGGCACCCGTCTTTATCTCCAGGCAGGCGCTGGAATCGTGGCAGACTCTGATCCTGAGAAGGAATATCAGGAAACCATAAACAAAGCCCGTGGAATGATGAAAGCCATTGAATTAGCCCAGGGAGGGCTTTAAATGGGGATAAGACTTTTAGTGATAGACAATTACGATTCATTCACCTATAACCTAGTCCAGCTTCTGGGGGTAATGTGTGAAAAGCTGGCTAAAAAAAGCGAAGTCCTGGTATATCGCAACGACGCCATTTCCATTTCTGAAATAGAAAAGCTTTCCCCCACGCATCTTATTATTTCTCCTGGTCCTTGCACCCCTAAAGAAGCAGGGATCTCTGTCCCTGCTATCAAGCATTTTGCTGGAAAAATCCCTATTCTGGGGGTATGTCTTGGGCATCAAAGCATTGGCATGGCCTTTGGTGGCAATATTGTGCGCGCTAAACGCCTTATGCACGGCAAAACCTCCCAGATTGAACATGACGGCCAGGGTGTATTTCAAGGGCTTCCTTCACCCTTTGAGGCCATGCGCTACCATTCACTGGTGATCGAAGAAAAAACTTTGCCTGCTGAGCTAGTGGTTACGGCAAGGGACGAAGAAGGCGAAATAATGGGGGTACGGCACAAAGAATTTCCAGTAGAAGGGGTTCAGTTTCATCCAGAGTCCATTGGAACCTCTCTTTATGCCTGGAAACGCTTACACCGTCCGCCTAAAGACTGGGACTTTGAATCGGACGAATTGCCAGAAGGTGTGATCATCTTGCGCAATTTTCTGTTTCCGCTAAAATCCGCCTAAAATTTATTGGCACATCCTGGGGATTTATGGAAAAAGAACAAAAAGCACCGCCTCCCTACACGCCACCTTACTATGAAGAGGACGAGATAGACCTCTACGAGCTCTGGCTCACACTTAAGAAGAGAAAGGCTGTCATTTTTATAACAACCTTTATTTTTGTCATTTTTGCCTGCGTCTATCTTTTTGTGGCAAAAGATATTTACAAAATAAAGTTTGCATTACAGGCTCAAGAAGCATCAGTTTACGAGATAAGTCAGGGGATAGAAACAATTTCAACACTTATAAAAGAAGGACGCTATGATGAACTAAGAAAAGTCTTAAACATAAAAAATCCCAAGAATATTATTTCAATTTCAAGTCGAATTCCTAGAAACAATAAGGAAATAGTCGAAGTAACTTTAGAAAGCACTAACAACCAAGAACTTCTTCCACTTCAAAAACATATTGCAATCTATCTTGCCAAAATTCCGACTATTAAAAATAAAATTGAACTTAGGAGAGAAATCTTAACCAAAGAGATTAAAAATTTAGAAAGACAAATTAGAAACATCGAAGAATTGAAAAAAGAAATTTTGAAGAAAAGTAAATTGAGCGATAATGAAATAAAAGGAATAACCGAACTTGAGCTTTTATTGAAAGACTTGCAAAGTTCTTATCTCGAAAAATATAGCGAACTCCAAAATTTAAAGCCCTTCTTTCTAATTACAACTAACGTTGCCCCTACTAAGCCTTACAAGCCCAAGAAAAAACTCATTTTGGCAGTTTCTATAGTATCAGGCCTTTTTTTGGGAATGTTTCTTGCCTTCTTTTTAGAATGGCTTGAAAACGCTAAAAAAAGAAAGTCAGAAAATCCTTAAAATTTCGTCGCTTTGCGATAACACTTTGTCGGATAAAATTACTTCCCTACGAACTTCTCAGTTCAAGAATTCTCTTTGGGCAAGAATCTACGCATTCCAGGCATTGTAAGCAGTCTCGGTTCTTTATCTCGTTGTTATTAGCTTTGCTAGCAACCTTGAGGTTCAAGGGGCAAACGTTTTCGCAAAGTAAACAGCCCTTACATCTCTCCTCGTCAATCGCCAAAAATCTCTTGTGCCCTCCAACTAAGGCTGAAAAAGATCCTATAGGACAAAGATAACACCATGCCCTATAATGCCAGATAAAACCAAGCATTAAAGCTAATATGGTGGTAACAAAACAAATAAGCCAAAAGCTGAAACCCCAGTGCATGAGATTTTGCGGATCTTTCGAAATCTGTAAGGTAAGAATTCCTATCAAAAAAACAAACATAAATGCCCGCAAATATGGATGCCTTAAAAAAGCCGGTATGTCTTTTTTGGGACTTGCTTTGCTTAATATGCGATCAAGAAAGGCGCCCCGCGGGCAAAGGTTTCCGCAAACATAGCGCCCGCGTAAAAGGCCGCCAACCATCCCTACCAGCATGGCTATAGGCACCACAAAACCAAGCCAGTGGTACTTCCAGCCCAGGCTAAAAGCCACTACAAAAATAGGCAAGAGCAACCACTGACGCCGTGATCTTTTATTGTTTTTCATGGCCATAAAGCCCCTACAAATTTTGACAAATTATTTTTAGTATGGAGGCTAGATTTTTTTCGTCTTTTTGTGCCAGACAGTTTTTTAAAGAAATTTCTAAAAATTTGGCAAAAGCATTTTCAAGAGCCGCTTTAGTTGCCTTAAACTGGACCAGGGTCTTCTCACACGGAGCTTCATTTTCAATCATTTCCATAAGGGCTCTGAGCTGCCCCTGAGCTCTATTTAAACGATTGAGTAGTTCTTTTTTCTCTTTATCTTTATTTTTCATGCTTTAACAATATACCCCTATAGGTATTTGTCAAGTTGTTTGAACTAAATAAAAATTTGCTTTAATGACAAGGGGATGAATCTTCCTGAACCGAAGGTCTGAGCAGAATGTGAGTGGCAAGAGAAAGATCCGTTAATCGAACTGTGGTTTCTTATCAGATGAAAGTGATGGCAGTTTGGATTACCAAGATCAGAGTTTGCAAACATAGCCGCAGGAAAGTCCCATTTTTCGAAACGAAAAAATGGGAACGGTTGCTGGAAAGGGCCTTGAGAAAAAGCAGAAGTTAATCTTCAGAGGCTATTTCGTACATGAATTCTTTTTCAACGAGAAGGATGATGGTTTCCCCGAGTTCGTTTAGTTCGGTTTCTATGGCCTCAAGCCGCGCGGCAAAAAAGTTATAGGCCACGCTTGCAGGAATAGCGGCAAAAAGTCCCAGGGCAGTTGCGATTAGGGCCTCAGCAATGCCCGGGGCCACGGTAGCTAGGCTTGCTGAGCCTTTAAGACCAATTTGATGAAAAGCCGTCATAATGCCCCATACCGTACCAAAAAGCCCGATAAAAGGTGCGGCATTACCCGTTATAGCTAAAAAAGAAAGGCCTTCTTTCAATTGCAAGGCCTCGCGTTCTCTGGCCACATTTAGGTGGCGACCAAGGCGCTTAATAAACATCTCAAGCCACAAGGCAAAAAGCTCTTTTTCCTCAGGCAAGGTGTTTTCTTTTTTGAGACGGGCTACTTCCGCAAGGATATAGCGTGCCACCTGCCAGGCGGAAGACTTCCTGTGTTTGCGAAGCTTAGTGGCAAAGTCAGCACAAGTCTCGCTTCTTTCAACAGCAAGAATGAGATCCCGCAAGCCCGCCGTAGCTCTCCTAAATTGACGCCATTTAACAAAAATTACTGCCCAAGTGCCAATAGAAAGAAAAAGTAGAACCAAAAGGGTTAATTTGGCCACAGGGCTTGCATGGAGAAGGATCTGCCAGAGATTCACTAGCGCGCCTCCTCAGGTAAAAACAAAAAGTCGACAGGAATGTGCTCAAGCAGACCATTTTGACGACACTTTTCAAGGAAAAAAGAAACTGCTTGTCGGCCTTCTTCAGAAAGCCAAAAGGTAAATTCGTTTACAAAAGTATTTATGTGCTGGTTTATGATCTTTTCGTCCATCTCCTGGGCCAACCTGCAAATATAAGGCCATACTTTTTCTTTGTTTTTTTGGGCAAACCAAAGGCTTTTATTTATATCTTCGAGAACCAATTCTTTTATCTGGCTGTCAAGATCTTTTTTAATAAAAATCCCCCCAAGAGGTATGGGAAGGCCTGTTTCTTCTTCCCACCAGGCTCCCAGGTCGGCAATTTTCACAAGACCGTACTTGTCGAATACAAAGCGGGTTTCATGGATTAAGACCCCGACATCAACCTCTCCATTTAAAACGGCAGGCATTATCTGGTCATAACGCATGGGAATTATTTCTTGGGCTTGAGGAGCAAAAAATTTAAAGAGAAAATACGCCGTGGTATTGAATCCTGGAACAGCCACTTTTGCCAAACGAAAATCAAGCTTTTTTTCTTTAGCTACCACCACAGGACCACAACCAAAACCCAAAGCCCCCCCAACTGGGAGCAATTGATATTTTTGGATAACAGCAGGAAATACGCCAAAAGACAATTTCGACACCAAAAGTTCAGCAGAAAGGGCCTGTTGGTTAAGTTTTTCTACATCTTCTACAACAAGCTTATAGGAAAAATTGGCCTTGATCTGTCTTGTGGCCAAAGCCCCAAAGATAAAAGTATCGTTGGGGCAGGGGGAAAACCCAAGACTTATAACTTCTTTTTCAGACATACTAAGGCTTCTCCAAGTTTCTCCAGCGCTAATGCTACTTTCCAGCCTGCTTTGGGGTTCTCAATCAAGTTACTAACAGCTCTTATCTCTAGCAAGGGCTGGGAAAGTTTTTGCGCCACCAGTGCTACGGAGAAGCCTTCCATATTTTCGATAAGGGCATTTTGATGCCTTATAGCGAGAATCTCCCCGCGTTCGGTATCATACGTAGCGCAGCATACCGTAACAAAAGCCCCACATTCAGGAGAAAAGCCTTCTTCTTCAAGAAGAGCAAGGGCCTTCTCTAAAATGGGATGCCTAAGAGATACTTCCCTCTTGGCGGGAAGGTTGGCCGAAAAGGATCTAAAACCTGATGGATGACAAGTGCCAAGGTCTCCAAAAAACTCTACGCTTGCTAAAGCAATATCTCCGATCTTCAAATCTGAGCCAGGATAGGCCCCTCCAATACCCGCAAGAATAACTGGGCCTTCGATCTGGGTATTAAGTTTATCATACGCGGCAATAGCAGCCTCAACAGGCCCCATCCCGATTATTACTGGCTCAAGGCCAAATTTTTTAAGGACTTTTGCTTCTATCTCGGTTGGGACCAATAAAAGCATCTAAACTTTAGCAAGCATTGCCCGCATAAGATCTCCGGCATTTTCTGCATGGCCAGAAATCTGACAGATAAATTCGGTAATCCTTAAGAGATGAAAAACAGACAAAGCGTCAGCTTCCATATTAAAAATTTCTCGTTTAAGAGTAGTGGCAATCTCATCGCTTTCATGCTCACGTGCACGAATTTTCCGAATAACATCTTTGGCCTTTTCCCGGGCAATATTATCCGCTGAGCTTAAATAGGCTTTAGAAAATTCAAGCAAAGGAATGAGTAACTCCGCAGTCTCTAAATTGTGTTTGGTTAAAAGCATAATTTGAAAAGACAGATCTTCAGGAACTGTAGCCTCTCTAAAAGTAAGCCATTTGAGAATATCTTCAGCAGCATCAGCAACAGCATCTTGCTCTTTAAGGTACAGGAATAGTTCAAACTTATCCACCGGAAGGATGATGCCATGAGGCAAGTGTCCTCTAATATTTTTCTTAACGGTATCAGCTTCTCGTTCTACTTGAACAAGATCGGCATATATTTTGTGACAACTATCAAAATCTTTAGCAAAAAAGGATTCTAGAGCCTTTGGAATCATAGAAGCGCATTTAATAACTAGCCTTGCATGCTCTTCGAGATAACCAAACAAGTCTTTCCTTTCTTTGGGCGGTTTTTTTATACTGTCTATCGTTTCTTCTGGTTCAACTTCTGTAATATACGATTCACAAATTTCTTGATGTCTAACAATGCGTCCCTCAACTAGAAAGACCACTTCTTCCGCAATATTGGTAGCTAAATCAGCTACTCTTTCTAAATTGTTTACAATTATAATATAATCTATTCCAACACTTATGGTATTGGTATTTGCCTTCATACAATCTATAATTTTGTCAATCAAAACTTTCTGATACGCGTCAACTTTTTCGTCTTTGAGACAAATAGCACAGGCCTTTTCAGGATCCTGTGTAACAAAGGCTTCCAAAGCTCCATCTAGCATTCCCAAGGCCTCCCGGGCCATGTCACTCAAATCAACCGGACAGGTGAATATCCCTGCTTGAGTAATATTTTCAACACGTTCAGCAATGTTTACTGCCTGATCTCCCAAACGCTCTAAATCTCGAATCATACTCATAGCCGAAGTAATAAAACGCAAATCACGTGCTAAAGGGTGGTGTAAAGCGAGAATTTTTAAACAGAAAACCAGGATTTCATTCTCAATAGCGTCGATTTTGTTATCTTGCTTAACAACCAGTTTAGCCAACTCTGGGTCGCGATTTTCAAAGGCTTTGACAGCAGTTCGTACGGACTCAGATACCAAGCGGCACATTTCAAGCAGGTATCTCTTAAGATCCTGTAAGTCTTTTTGTAAGTGGATATTCATGAATTCCTCCAAAAAAATTCAGCTTCAAGAATAGATATTATTAAATCCTAACTAAATTTTCCAGTTAAATATTCTTCCGTACGCGGATCTTTGGGATTAGTAAACATTTCGGCAGTAGGACCAAACTCTACAAGCTCGCCAAGATAGAAAAAGGCTGAATAGTCTGACACACGCCCTGCCTGAGGCATATTATGGGTCACAATGATAATTGTTACGGTATTTTTTAGCTCCACAATAAGGTTTTCTATCTGAAGGGTAGCTTTAGGATCAAGGGCAGAGGTAGGCTCATCCATCAAAAGAACTTCAGGATTTACCGCAAGGGCCCTGGCAATACAAAGCCGTTGTTGCTGGCCACCAGAAAGATAAGTCCCCCGACGGTGCAAAATATCTTTTACCTCCTCCCAAAGTGCTGCCCTACGCAAGGCTTCTTCAACTATACGGTCTGCTTCATCCCTTTTTAGCCTGATACCAAGCAGCTTATAACCCGCAAGCACGTTGTCATAGATGGTCATGGTAGGGAAAGGATTAGGTTTTTGGAAAACCATGCCAACTTTGCGACGCACCAAAATAGGATCCATTTCAAGGATATCCTCATCGCGCAAAAATATTTTCCCCGTATAGCGTGCCCCTGGGGTTAACTCATGGAGCCTGTTAAGACATCTGATAAAAGTGGTTTTACCGCAACCAGAAGGGCCCATAAGAGCCGTGACTTTTTTTTCTGGGATGGAAACGGTCACGTGCTTTATTGCCATAAAATCGCCGTAATAAGCACAGAGGTCTTCTGTTCGGAAAATAGGCCTTTCAATGGACATTCTTCCTCCTCTATTTCTCTCCCGCGATGCGTCTGGCAAGGAGTCTTGATACGATATTTAAGCTTAACACCATAAAGATAAGCACAATAGAGGCACCCCAGGCCTGTTGCCACCAATCCTCATAAGGGCTCATGGAGTAATTAAAAATAAGAAGTGGCAAGGCGTTCATAGGCTCAAGGGGATCATAAGTCATGAAGGGATTGCCAAAGGCGGTAAAAAGAAGTGGGGCCGTTTCCCCTGCTATTCTTGCAACGGCAATCAAAACACCTGTGGCCACTCCCACCATGCCGGTAGGGAGGACTACTTTCAGTACCGTTCGCCAGTAGGGGACCCCTAAAGCCAAAGAGGCTTCACGCAAAATATCAGGAACTAGCCTTAAAACTTCTTCGGTGGTGCGCACCACTACCGGAATCATCATGATGGCCAAGGCCACCGAACCTGCGAGAGCAGAAAACTTGCCCATGGGCTTAACAACCCAGGCATAAGCAATAATGCCAATGACAATGGACGGGACCCCTTGGAAAATATCAGCACTCATGCGCACCGCATGGGCGAGCTTGGACTCTTTGCCGTATTCAGAAAGATAAATGCCTGCGAGAATTGAAAGAGGCACTCCCAAAAGTGAAGCAATGCCCACAATGATTATCGTGCCCACAATGGCATTTTTTATACCGCCGCCAGGTTCTCCCGGAGGGGCAGGAAGATTCAAGAAAAAATCTATACTAAGGCTTGAAATACCTTTTTGTATCAATTGGAAAAGAATAATAAAAAGGGGAAGGGCAGGAAGAATAGCAAGGACTGAAATTACCGCCAAGATTATTTGATTTTTGGTCTTACGCCATTTTTCTCGTGTGGGATAGTTATTCATCTTTTATACCCTGGTTTTGATGATAAAGATTCGGGCTATCAGGTTTACTATGACCGTGATTAGAAAAAGCAAAAAGCCGATCTCAACTAATACTGCCAAATGTATCCCCTGAGCTTCATTAAATTCGTTTGCAATAACACTGGCCATGGTATTCCCTAGGTCCCAAATGCTCGAGGGGACAACATTGCGATTACCAACTACCATAGTGACAGCCATGGTTTCCCCAAGGGCACGCCCCAGGGCAAGCACGATTCCTGCTACAATTCCTGACTTAGCGTAAGGGAGGATCACACCTTTTATGGTTTCCCAGCGAGTAGCCCCAAGGCCATAGGCTGCTTCTTTAAGATCTCGCGGACACAGTTTGATAACATCTCGGGCTACAGAAAGGGCGTATGGCAGAATCATAATAGCAAGCACCAAAGAGGCCGTAAAAATACCCATGCCATAGGGGGGAGCACCTATCTTGATCTCGAACGACCGCACAATGGGCACCAAAAAGAAAAGCGCCCAAAGACCGTAGATAACCGAGGGGATACCTGCCAAAAGCTCCATGATAAAAGACACCGGATCTGCTATGCTTTTCGGAGCAAGCTCTCCCAAGAAAATCGCCCCGGCAATGGCAAAGGGAGTGGCTATAGCAAGTGCCAAAAGAGAGGTAAGGAGTGTTCCCACAATGAAAGGCAGGGCGCCGTATTTTTGGGCAATGGGATCCCACTCGGTGCTCCATAAAAAACTTAAGCCGAACTCTTTGATAGCGGGCCAGGATTGGATCAGCAAAGTAATCAATGAAGCAAAAATTAAAAGAATAACCACAATCCCGGCACCTGTTGCCAGATAACGAAACAATTCATCAAACTTGGCCTGTGAAGTAAGTTTTTTATCTTCGCTCATGGCCACATATTATAAGGGATGGCAAGGATTTATTGTTACAAATTTTTGACAAATGGAGGTTATTTATGTCAAGCCCGGTATATTTTACCGACTTCCGCGTGGAAAAAAGAAAAAGCCTGCTGGATAAACTCCCAAAGCTCCTGGAGCCTTTTGATCTCCCAAAAAAGTTTCGCAAAGGCGCCCTTGTTGCCATAAAATTACATTTCGGGGAAAAAGGGAACATTGCTTTTTTACGCCCCCAGTGGGCGCAAAAAGTCGTTGAAACCTTACAAAAAAACGCGGTTAAACCCTTTCTTACCGACACCAATACCCTTTATAAAGGAAGCCGCTCTGATGCGGTAGTTCATCTTGAAACTGCCATCCGTCACGGGTTTGATTTCGCAGCGATAGGGGCCCCCATCGTCATTGCCGATGGCCTGCGGGGAAATTCATACGAAAAGCTCTCCTTAGACCTTCCTGTTTTGAAGGAATTTTATATTGCCAAGGAAATTTATCATGCCGATGGCCTCATCGCCTTAACCCATTTTAAAGGACACGAACTATCCGGTTTTGGCGGGGCTATTAAAAACCTTGGCATGGGATGCGCGGCAAGGAAAGGTAAACTCCAGCAGCACTCAACAATTGCTCCCAAAATAAACAAAAAACAGTGCATTGGTTGTGGCACCTGTCTTGAATTCTGCCCGGTGGAAGCGCCGGAATGGGTGGAAGGTGCTAAGAAAAAACGCATGCGCATTAACCCGGAAAAATGTATTGGCTGCGGTGAGTGTATTGCCGTGTGTCCTCAAGGGGCGATCAAAGTCCAGTGGAATGAACAAGGCGTATCCTTTATGAAGAAGATGGCGGAATACGCTTACGCTGCCCTTTACAACAAAAAAGAAAAAAGCATTTTCATCACTTTCGTTACAGACGTCTCACCGGCCTGTGACTGTTACCATTTTAACGATTATCCCATTGTCAGAAATATAGGGATACTGGCCTCAGAAGACCCGGTTGCCATTGACCAGGCAGCGGTGGATCTTGTAAATGCAGAACCCTCTCTTCCAGGGGCCAAAATAGCAGCAGATCCTGGGGAAGACAAATTTAGAGCTCTTTATCCCAAGGTTGATTGGGAAATTCAGCTTGTGCATGCTGAAAAAATAGGCCTTGGGAGCCGAGATTATAAAATCATCAGGGTATGAAAAAGCTTGCCGGAGACAAAACCGTGGGTCGTTTAATCAAGTGGCTCCGTATTTTTGGGCTTCCCTGCGAAATGAAAGAAATTAAAACGGCCTCTGAGATACCAGAAGATACTATTTTTTTAACCAGGGCACGAAGACTTGCCTCATCAAATACAATCATACTCATAAGCGATAAAATAGAAGACCAGCTAAAAGAACTCTTTGAACGACTACCAGTACTAGAACAAAAAGTTAAGCCTTTTACCCTTTGCATCCGCTGTAACACTTTGCTTGAAAATATTCCCAAAGAAGAAACTCTTGGGCTTGTGCCAGACTATATCTACGAAACCCATCACAGTTTTAAACGCTGCCCTGTATGCGGGCGCATCTATTGGCCTGGCACCCACCAGCAACGTATGAATCAAAAATTATTTGATTTTTTGCAGAAAACTCGTAATAAAGACTTCTCTTTTTTTACTAATTGGCCGAAAAAATAATAGATATGGCATTACAAAATGATTTTCCAAAAGAAGGTTTACCCGTGTTGGGAGATGACTTCCGGCTTTTTTTAAGCCCGGATAATCTTCTTGTGTATCTTGAACCAACTTTAGAAAAACGAGACATCACTCCTTCTGAATATGAGACCCTCATAGCAATTTTAAAGGAAAAAGGGGTTGTTTACGGTATTTTAAAAGAACCAGTCTGGGAAGGTGAAAAATTAATCCTTGCCAAAGGTAGGCTACCTGAGGATGGAAAAGATGCTCGCCTTAAATGGCTGGTTAATATCGAACAAATCAAAAAGCCCTTTGACGAAGACGCTGAACAAATAGACTTTCGCGAAAAGAAAAATTTCTTGTGCGTGCATTATGGCCAGGAAATTGCCGAGAAAATCCCCGCCACCGAGGGACTTCCAGGAGTAAACGTATTTGGCCAAGAACTCCCCGCCCGCTCTGGCAAAGATATCACCATCAAAACTAATGAACACGTTGGTTTTGACGAAAAAACCAATACTTTTTATGCCAAACAAAGTGGTGTTTTAAAAGTTCTTCCAGGGCGCATTGAGATCCATCCTGAGCTCACTATCCAAGGGGATGTTGATTGGGATGTTGGAAATATACGCTTTTATGGCGAAAAATTAACCATTACCGGTGATGTAAAACGAGGCTTTTCCGTTTTAGTAGAAGGAAATCTAGAAATATTAGGCAATGTAGAAGACGAAACTAAAGTACAAGTCTATGGAGACCTTTTGATAGAAGGACTCGTCATAGGAGAAAAGACTAAAATTTTCTGCACAGGGCAGGCCCGTCTAGGCGCTGTTGAATACGCCAACTTAGAAATACAAAAAGATCTGGTTATCACCGATTATCTCCTGGGAACACACACGATAGTAGGTGGAGATCTCATAGTTACCGAAGGAATCGGAGCCATTATTGGTGGCGAAACTTATGTCAAAGGAAAAATTATCGCACGTATCCTAGGAAGCAGGGCTCACGTAGAAACAAACATAAAAGCCGGCTACGATATATTGCTCTTTAAAGAAATGGAACGCGTTACCGAAGATTTACTGAATCTTGAAAAAGAAAAAATTCCCTTACTAGAAGGACTAAAAAAGGGCCTGGCCTTATTAAAGACAAAAAAATTGTCCCGTGAACAAATCAAAAAATTAGAGGCCTTGAAGAAAAGCTTGGAAACACTTTTAGAAAAAGAAGTCCCTTTAAAGAAAAAACAAGAAGAATTACGCTCAAAAATTAAAGACCTTGCCAAAAAAGCCGAGATTTCAGGCACAGAACAGGTGTTTGCTGGAGTCAAACTCTCCCTAGGAACCAAAAAATTAAGTATTAACGAAAACCAAAAAGGCGCAAAATTTTTACTAAAAGAGGGAAAAATCGTTGCTATTGACAAGTAAGAAACCTTTTGCAAAACACCTTTTCTTAAGGCCCTTTCCAGCAACCGTTCCTATTTTTCGTTCCGAAAAATAGGAACGGATCCCTTGCTGGTAGTGTGTCTAAAGTCCTTGAAGAGGTTAACATACCCCAAGAAGGTCAATGGTAAATTGTCTTTAAGAGCCTGGTATTGAGACCAGGCTCTGAGCCGCAGGATAAAGGTCAGCGAAGATTCAATATTCTTCACCTGGAATATTTTTGAGTTTTTCTACCGCGGCAAGTTCTGCAGCAACCGCAAGGGGATATCCCGCTGGCGAAGGTGTAAGCAAGGGATGAGTCCCCATCTGAAAAGCTGATATTTCCACCGCGGTCATACGATGAAGCAGACAAGCACTTAGCAAATTAACAAGCTCTGCTGCGCTTTCTCCACCTACTATCTGCCCACCCAGAAGCACTCCGGTATAGCCGTCAAAGACAAGCTTCACGTGCATATCTTTGGCTCCAGGGAGTACCGAAGGATGCCTGTTGGGTGCAGAGGCATCTCCCACCAAGACATCAAAGCCTTCGGCTTCTGCCACGCGCTCAATTAAACCAGCCGCGGCAAACACCTTTTCGCCTATTTTGGTAGAAAAGACACCGATTGTTCCGGGATTGATTCGTCTTCTGGCGTAAAGATTGGCCCCTGCAATGCGGGCCTCCATAGCCGCTACCGAGGCTAGGCGCACAGGCACAGGCCTTCCACTAAAGAAAGAAAACTTTTCCGTGCAGTCTCCACAGGCATATATGTAAGGATCAGAGGTGCGCATAGTACGGTCAACATCTAAAGAACCATCCGGCTTAATCGCAAGCCCGGCCTCTTTAGCCAGCTTAGCCTCTGGGATAGTTCCTGTTGAGATAAGGACCACATCCGCTGGCAAGACCTTTCCATCGGCCAAATGAACCTCCCGGACTTTGCCATCTACCCCCTTGAATTCCGCAACTTTTGATGCGGTATAAAGGTTGATTCCCATCTGCTGAAGCTCTCGCTCGGCTTCAAAGCAGAATTCTTCGTCGAAATAGCTATAAAGACAATAGGGAAGCATCTCTACCACGGAGACCTCGAGCTTATGATGGATACGAATTTGCTCGGCAAATTCAACACCGATAAAACCGCCACCTACTACCACCACGTGTTTGGCATCCTGAAGAGCCTTGAGAATTTTGAGGAGATAGGAAAAGTCTTTATTTATCACGAAGACGTTTTCAAGCTCACGCCCTGGAATAGGGGGAACAAAGGGCTCCGAGCCAGTAGCCCAGATAAGACGCTTATAACTAAGCTCTTTTCCTGAACGCAAGGAAAGCCTTCTTTCTTTGCAATCAATGTTTACCGCCTCGTCTATTACCAATTCGATTCCTCTGCTTTGAAGTACCCCATCGGGATTTATGTTCCGGGTAGGGTCTTTTAAAAGACCAAACATGTAAGGAATCCCACAGGGAACTAAAGATTTTTCAAGCTTGCGCACCAAAAGAATCTTTTTGTCAGGATAGTGGCGTCTGGCCGTAGTGGCAGCGGTAATGCCGGCAGGTCCGCCTCCTAAGACGATGATATCCCAGTCTTTCATAGTAACCTCCGTTTGCTTATGAAAAATGGAGTGGAAATTTTAACAAACATCCAGCATCCGCAAAGTCTCAAAAAAAATTCATTTTAGCTGGTATTTCACCGTGTCAACGTTTGAGGGGGCACTTTCATTTCGGCGTGGTGATGAGTCCACCGCGGTGACCCAATAATGGTAAATTCCAGGGCTTGGTGGTTTGTCAAAAAACTTGGGCGTAGAAACGGGGTGAGGCGTAAGAAGCACAGGTTCTTCCCCTTCTTTTTGCCGGTACACTTTATAGCCCAAAAGGTCAGGAGCCCCACTTAAGCGCCAGCGAAGAAGAACCCCATCTTTAAAAGGAAGGGCAACAAGCCCTTCTGGAGGGGGAGGAGGGGTTAGGTCAACAGGCGTGACACAAACTTCACCACTTTTGGGCCCTTCAATCAAACTTTCATAATAATTGAGCACCGCAGCCACCTGATAGCAGTAAGTAATCCCATTAATCACGTTGGTATCCTTGAAAGTGGTTGTAGACACCAACCGGGGTATGGCCCTTGCCAAGGCTTCATCTTTTTGGCGCTTATAAATGCGATACTCAAAAGAAAATCCTTCTGCCAAAGCGCCATTGATAAGGCTTGTTACTGGCTTCCAGGAAAGGGTTATACAGGAATCACCACCTTTGGCGCCAAGCCCATTTACCTTGGCAGGGGGAAAGTACCAGGCAAAAACAGAAGAACGGGCGGGATCACTTACCGAGCGCCAGCCACGAACAGCCCGAATAACATAAAAATAACGATATCCAGGCTTAAGATCACGGTCGTTAAAATGATAGCGGGTAAGTTTCTGAAACATTTCTCGCGTAATACTTATCCAGTATCTCCGGGTTGAGGTATCTTCAGGGTTGGTAATGCTTTTTTCGTAGCGAATTATTTCAAAACCTTCGATGCCATCTAAAGGGTCACCGTCTATTTTTTTGTGGGGGATATCAAAAGAAAGTTCCGCTCCCCAAAAGGTAAGTTTTACGCTGACATTGCCAGGAACTTCCGGACGCACCGCGTAAGGTGGCTTGGGAGGCGTTTTTTTGCCACACGCGCCAAGAAGCAAAATCAGCAGCAGAGGTATCAATATTCTTAAACCTTTAGTCATCTTGCTAAATAAACACTCAGAAAAAAAGCTCACCACTAGCCTAACCAAGATAAGCTTAGCTCAAAAGGGCTAGGTAGAAAATTTTGCTATTTTTAAGCCTTTTGCAAAAAGCCTTTTTAAGGTCGGTTTTGGGATCCGTTCCTATTTTTCGGGATAAAAAAGCGAAAGGATCGAAAATTGAAATAAAATATGCTAATTTTTCGCCCTTAAAAAGGAAGGCCCAAATACCGCCAGCCGGGTTGATGGGCGTATTCAAGGCGGAATAAAAATAGCCCGGCCCCGAAGCCATAAAGCCTTCGGGACAGAAAGGAAAAACATGCACCATTTCCAGTATCGCGATGGCGAACTTTATGCCGAAGATGTCCCTGTGCGAGAAATAGCTAAAAAGGTAGGCACTCCTTTTTATCTTTATTCCGCTGCTACCCTTAGGCGCCATTTTCGTGTTTTTGACAAAGCCTTTGATGGCATCCCACACCTTGTTTGCTACTCAGTCAAAGCCAACTCCAACCTTGCGGTCTTAAGCCTTTTCGCCAAAGAAGGCTCTGGGGCAGATATAGTTTCAGGAGGAGAGCTCTACCGCGCCTTAAAAGCCGGGATTCCCCCCAAAAAAATAGTCTTTTCCGGGGTGGGCAAAACCCCCAAGGAAATGCGTGAGGCTCTTCAAGCAGGCATTCTCATGTTCAACGTAGAAAGCCTTGGGGAGCTTAAAACCCTGGCAAAAGTGGCTAAACGCCTGGAAAAAATTGCCCCTGTTGCCATAAGAATAAACCCAGATGTTGACCCGAAAACTCATCCTTACATTTCCACAGGCTTAAAAAAGAACAAGTTCGGCCTTGATGCGGCAAATGCCCTTAAGGCTTATGAGTTTGCCAAAGAAAATCCTTATCTTGAAATTGTAGGCATTGATTGCCACATAGGCTCACAACTCACCCAAATAAGTCCATTTGTAGAAGCTTTAAGAAAAATAAAAGAATTTATCCTAGAACTGGAAGCCATTGATATCAAAATAAAATACATAGACCTTGGCGGTGGTCTAGGAATTGTTTACGGAAACGAAGCCCCTCCCCCACCTGCCGAATACGCCAAAGCCCTACAAGAGGAACTGGGAGACCTTGATGTTACCCTTATCCTGGAACCAGGACGGGTATTGGTGGGCAATGCCGGTATTTTGGTGACCAAAGCCCTCTACTACAAAGAAACTCCCACTAAAAACTTTGTCATCGTAGATGCCGGCATGAATGACCTTTTGCGCCCGGCATTTTACGATGCCTACCATGAAATCATCCCTGTCAAAGAAAAAGACGCGCCTAAAATTGTCGCCGACGTGGTTGGACCTATTTGTGAAACAGGAGACTTCTTTGCTAGAGATAGAGAACTTCCCTTGGTGCGTCCTGGAGAGCTTCTTGCCATCATGAGTGCCGGGGCTTACGGTTTTGTTATGGCCTCTAACTATAATTCAAGGCCAAGGCCGGCAGAGGTCATGGTAAACGGCAGCGACTTTTTCGTGGTAAGACGACGGGAAAATTACGCAAGGCTTGTCGCGGGAGAAAAAATTCCACCTTTTCTTTCCGAGCAAAATGGTTGAATAATAAAAAATTGATTGGTATTAAAAAAGTTTATGGACGGAGACATGGCCGCTTGCGAAGGCCTTCCTTTCACCAAAATGGTCGCCTCGGGTAATGATTTCATTCTTATCAACAATTTTGATAAAAAGGTCCCATCTGAACTTGGCCCTGAACTTGCCAAACGCTTGTGCCGCCGAGCCTTCTCCGTAGGGGCAGACGGCCTTATCCTGATAGAACCTCCAAAAACTAAAGAAGCTTGCTTTTCATGGCGTTTTTTTAATGCCGATGGTAGCGAAGCGGAAATGTGCGGCAATGGTGGCCGTTGTGCCGCAAGATTTGCCGTAGAAGAAGGCCTTTGCCCTGAAAAACTCGCCTTTGAAACCCTGGCAGGCTTAATCCAAGCAGAAGTAAACGGAAAAGAAGTAAAAATCAAACTTACCCCTCCCAAAGATTTGAAGCTTGATTTCCCCGTTTCTGTCAACGATAAAACGCTTTTAGTTTCTTTTGTTAATACGGGTGTTCCACATGTAGTGCTTATCCTTCCTGAAGAAGAGCTAAAAGACTTTCCTGTAAACGAGGTCGGAAAAAAAATCAGATTTCACCAGGCATTTGCCCCAGCTGGCACCAACGTTAATTTCGTAGCCCAAACAGGCCCTCAAAACCTACTGGTTCGTACTTATGAAAGAGGAGTAGAAGCTGAGACCTTTGCCTGTGGGACGGGAGCATGTGCCTCTGCCATCATAGCTATATCCAAAGGCCTGATTTCGTCTCCGGTAGAGGTAACAACAACCGGAGGAGAAATACTTCAAATTTTCTGGAATCCTGCAGAACCTGATGAAATTTTCTTAAAAGGTGAAGCCCGTTTCGTTTATCGGGCGCATCTTTCCAAAGAAGCCCTGGAATAAAATACAAAGGAGGAAATTATGCCCGCAAGAAAATGTGGCCGCAAAACTTGTAAAACAAAAGCTTCCAAAAAAAAGGCCTTAGAAGGAGCTATTGTTGCGCTGATAACTCCTTTTAAAGACGGAAAGCTTGACGAAGAATCCTACCGGGAGCTTGTAGAATGGCAGATAAAACAGGGGATTGACGGCTTGCTTACCGTTGGCACCACCGGAGAATCCCCAACCCTTAGCTTTGAAGAAAAAAAACGTCTATACGAACTCACCGTAGAAATTGCAGCTGGTCGCGTGCCTGTTATTGCAGGCACAGGCACTAACAACACCGCCCAGTCAATTGAGCTCACCAAACTTGCCGCAGACATCGGCGTTGATGCTGTTTTAATGGTAACCCCGTATTACAACAAGCCCACCCAGGAAGGTCTTTACCAGCATTACAAAGCTGTAGCCGAGGCAGTTAAGAAGATCCCCATTATTCTTTACAATGTCCCGAGCCGTACCAGTGTCTCCCTTGCGCCTGACACCGTGGCCCGCCTTGCCAAAATCAAAAACATCGTGGGCATTAAAGAAGCCACTGGTTGCATGAAACAGGCCACCGAAATTATTCGTCTTTGCGGGAACAAATTTCTCTTGCTCTCAGGAGATGATTTCACGTGCTTTACCAGCATGGTCCTTGGGGGCAAAGGTGTCATTTCAGCTGCGGCAAATGTGGCTCCCAAAGAAATGGCAGACATGATGAAGGCCGCCCTTAACGGAAACTGGGAAAAGGGCCGTAAGCTCCACCTCAAGCTCTTTCCGCTTTTTAAAGCCATGTTTCTTGAGACCAATCCGGTCCCGGCTAAAATGGCCCTTTATCTTATGGGGAAAATTGCCAGTCCTGAAGTGCGCTTGCCTTTAACCCAAATGAGTGAAGCAAACACAGCAAAACTAAAAGAAATACTTGCAGAATACAAATTCATCTAAAAGGAGCTAAACATGAAAAAATTTTTACTTAGCGTTTTTTTTCTTTTGGCCGGGGCCGATCTTCTTTTCGCAGGCGTTTTAATTGATGCCAAAACCTCTGATGGCGGATTTTACCGCTGGGCTTGCGAAGGCAAATACTTCCGGGTGGAAACTCCTCAATCTTATACCATTTTTGATACCGAAAAAGGCCTGATGTACATAGTAATGCCTGAACAAAAGGCCTATTACGTTACCACCGCGGAAGAAACCAGAAAACAAATGGAAGCCATGCAAAGCCAGATGGAAAAAATGCAGCAGTCACTAGGCAAATTTGCCAAAAAGTTCAACTTGTTTGGCAAAAAAGAAGAAAAGCCCGCGCCTAAAGAAGAACCCGTTAAAACAACGTTTCACAAAACTGGAAAAAAAGCAAAAATAGCTGGCTACAAAGCCTATCAAGTCATTATTAAAGAAAATGGCCAGCCCGTACGCGAAATATGGGCCTCGGAAAATGTTTTGCAAAAAATTAACAAAAAATGCGATTTCAAAAGCCTAAGCGCCATGAGTGAAAAGATGATGCCCAAAGGGGCTTCCAATATGCCCATGCAGCAGAACCAAGGGGCAGCCTGTATGTCAGCCACCAAGTATGAAAAGTTAGGCTTCCCTTTAAAAGAAATTTCCTATGCGGATAATTACGAAATAGAAGTTACCAAGATAGAAACATCAAAGCTCCCTGAGAGTTATTTCCGCGTTCCAGAAAGTTATCAAAAGCGCCAAATGCCTTCCATGCAAGGAGGTATGCCATGGTAAAGGCCATTGTCGCCGGCGCTGCCGGCCGTATGGGGACTCGCATAATCCATAACATCCTTGAAGCAGACGATATTACTTTGGTTGGCGCCTTTGAAAGGCCAGATAGCCCTGCCGTTGGCAAAGACGTGGGCGAGATCATCGGAAAACCCCCTCTAGGAGTAATTATCGAGGACTCCCTTGAAAAGGTAATTGAAAAAGGCGACGTTATCATTGATTTTACCTTCCATGAAGCTTCGCTTGCCAACGCCCGCACCAACGCCTCTTACGGCAAGGCCATGATTATTGGAACTACGGGATTTTCTAAAGAAGAGCTTGAAGAAATCCACGAGCTCGCACGCAAACACTTCCCGTTAGTCCAGGCCTATAACATGAGTCTTGGCATAAATTTGCTTTATAAACTGGTGGAAATGGCTACCAAAGTTTTGGGAGAGGACTTTGATATTGAAATAGTTGAAGCCCATCACCGCATGAAAAAAGATGCTCCCAGTGGCACAGCCATAGCCCTTGCCAATGTGATTGCCAAGACCCTTGGCTGGGATGAGTCAACTTTTCGCTTCTGCCGGGAAGGGATAATTGGCGAACGCCCTAAGAAAGAAATAGGCATCCAAACCATTCGTGCCGGGGAAATAGTAGGTGAACATACCATTTATTTTGCAGGTACTGGTGAGCGTATAGAACTCACCCACCGAGCCTCAAGCCGTGACACCTTCGCCAGGGGTGCGGTAAAAGCTGCTATCTGGGTAGTGGGCAAGGCCCCTGGGGTCTATGATATGCACGACGTGTTAGGCCTTAAATAAAAAAGAAGGCGGGCTTGCCGCCTTCTTTTTTATTTCTCCCTTTGCAAATTGCATTAATTGGATTAAAAAGGTTTTTCCTCTGGATTAAATTTGCAAAAAGTCCTGCTCAAGTTTAAGCTTTTAAGAGAAAATGCAAAAGAGGTGAATACTATGGGTGGTCGCTCAAGAAAATCAGCCTTACGGCAAAAGTTAGCCAAATATTACCGCGAAAGAGAAAACCCACTTGCCCTGGGGCAACTTCAGGAAGAGATTATAAAGCTTAACCGCGAGCGCATGGATATGCTCAACGAAAATATGCAGCTTCTTTCCGAACGCCAGCAGGACATCCCTAAGGAAGGCGAGGAAGAAGAAAATGTCTCGCGCTTAGTGATTCGCAAGTTTGGGAGTGAGCCTGACAAAAAATTTATAAATCGTGCTTTTTACGAAGCTCTTTATCCTATAACCCTTGAATATCAATGTATTCCGCTTCACGCTATTTTCATCTGGTATCTGCAAGCCCTTGAAATGGTCTATGGCGAAAAGCTAAATCAGGCCCATTTTAATCGCGTACAAAAATGGATAAGACGCTGGCTCACCAACATGACCGAAGAAGATAACATGAAACTTAAAAGCGAAATAATTACCTGGATACTAAACAAGTTTGCTTAGAAAAAGGCGCCTTACGGCGCCTTTTTTTTTATTCTGACCCTCTTACAAAAAATTTCTTCTTTCGCGCCCGCTCAAACACCTTGATAGCACAATACTCCCCACACATCGTACAGGCGCGCCCTTTAGAAACCCCGCCTTCTAAGCGATAACGCCGGGCTTTTTCAGGGTCAATAGAAAGCTTGATTTGCTCTTCCCAGTCAAGCTTGGCACGGGCTTTGGCCATAGCGATATCTTTTTCCATGGCACCTGGGATCCCTTTGGCAATGTCAGCGGCATGTGCTGCAATACGCGCAGCGATAACCCCTTCGCGCACGTCTTCAATAGTAGGTAAACGCAGATGCTCTGCTGGGGTGACATAACAAAGAAAATCCGCCCCAGCCGCAGCAGCAATAGCACCCCCGATAGCACAGCCAATGTGGTCATAACCGGGGGCGATATCAGTAACAAGGGGCCCTAAAACATAAAACGGGGCCCCGTGGCAAAGCTCTTTTTCAAGCTTTATATTGGCTTCGATCTGGTCAAGGGGCACATGCCCCGGACCTTCTATCATCACTTGA
Source organism: Thermodesulfatator atlanticus DSM 21156 (assembly GCF_000421585.1). Taxonomy (NCBI): domain Bacteria; kingdom Pseudomonadati; phylum Thermodesulfobacteriota; class Thermodesulfobacteria; order Thermodesulfobacteriales; family Thermodesulfatatoraceae; genus Thermodesulfatator; species Thermodesulfatator atlanticus. The sequence continues at coordinate 73,519 of NZ_ATXH01000005.1, read as the reverse complement.
ACCCCGGCATCCCAGGCTCGCAGGGTCAATTCTCCCAGGATGATAAGTTCCTGTATTTGAGGCCCATCGGTAGCATCAGCCAAACAGCCCGGTCTTATGCCGTCTCCCAAGGAAAGGGTAATTTCATATTCCCTGGCAATGGCTAAAAGGTCATCAAAATGCTCGTAAAAAGGATTTTCTTTGTTGTTGTAAACCATCCACTCCACCAGGAAAGAGCCTCCGCGGGAAACCACTCCTAATATGCGCTGAGAGTAGTTGAAACGCTCAAGCACCGTGCGCGTAACCCCACAGTGGATGGTCATAAAATCAACGCCATCTTCAGCATGTTTTTCAACGGCACGGAACATATCACGCACCGTCATCTCAACAATGGGTTTTTTATTTTCAACCGCCTCTACCGCGGCTTGATATATAGGGACGGTTCCCAATGGGACAGGGCAGTTTTCGCGAATTTTTTTTCTGATTTCATCGATGGGACCGCCGGTGGAAAGATCCATTATGGCATCAGCCCCAGCTTCAAGGGCTACTTTTAATTTTTCAAGCTCTGGCTCTACATCTGGAAGGTCCTTAGAGGTTCCAATGTTAGCGTTTACCTTGGTGCGCAATCCGGCCCCTACGGCGCAAGGCTTGGCAAGCTTAAATTTTTTATTGGCCGGAACAACTGCCCTCCCCTCAGCCACAAGCTTACAAAGTTTCTCTGGATCAATCCCTTCATTTTTGGCACATGTTTCAATCTCCGGGGTGATAATGCCCTTTTGAGCTTGTTCTTTAATGGTCATAAGCGGCCTCGATTTCATAGAATTTATCTATGGAAGTTTACTCTGAGGGAAGGATTTGAACAATATCAAGCCGCGCGTGGATTTTCCCAGCCGCTTATTTCCCACATGAGAATTTCACCTGAATAGACATGCATTAAACCTGTGCTGGTTTTAAGCAGCAAAGTTCCATCTGAGGCAGGGCCAAGGGCTAGGCCTTTTATTAATTGTTCTCCCCGTTTAAGGATCACTCTGCTTCCTGCGGCTACGTCCTTTGCGCGCCATAGGTCTTCAATAGCTGGGAATCCTTTTTGAAGGATTTTCTCGTAAAGAATTTCTAGCTCTTTTAAGACCGAACGCAAAATACGCGCCCGGCTAAGCCTTATGCCAGTCTCAAGATAAATAGAAGTGGCCTTTTTACGTAAATCAGGTGGAAAATCTTCTTTTTTAAAAGAAACGTTTATCCCAATGCCGATAATTAAGCTTTTTTCAAAACTTTCCAGCAAAATACCTGCAACTTTTTTACCACCAAGCAATACGTCATTAGGCCATTTAACAAAACAGGGCACATGTAAAATTTCTTCAAGAGCAGTTGCCACGCCAAGGGCAGTTGCCAGACCATAAAGCGGCAAAGGATGAGCCAGGGGCTCTTTTAACAAGACAGAAAAATAAAGACCAGCCCCTCTGGGTGATAACCAGCTACGGCTCAAACGCCCACGCCCCTTGGTCTGCCTGTCTGCCCAGATGACTAAACCAGAAGGCGCAGAAAAAATATGTTTTTTAGCTTCATCCTGGGTAGAGGCTAATTCGCGATGAAAAATGATTTGCTTGCCTAGCCACTTTGTTTGCAAACGTTTGGCAAAGGCAAGCCCTTTTGAAGGAAAAGAGGGCTTATCATCAATATCTTTCAAGGACGACCTCATCTTTGCCGGAAATTTCTTTTAAACGTACGGTAACGTGTTCGTTGGGAAGAGTTGAAATATTAAAGCCCGTATAAGTTGGCTCTATGGGAAGTTCTCTGTGGCCCCTGTCAACCAGAACCGCAAGCTCCACTTTACGGGGGCGCCCGAAATCTATCAGGGCGTCTAGGGCAGCCCGAATAGTCCGCCCGGTAAAAATAACATCATCCACCAGGACAACGACTTTATTGTCAATGGGAAAAGGGATGTCTGTTTTGCGGACAACAGGCTGAGGGGACGCAAGGCTCCAGTCATCGCGGTAAAGGGTGATATCAAGCACCCCCACAGGGACCTCTACACCTTCTATTTCTTTTATTTTGCGTTGTAAGCGCTCGGCAAGAGGCACACCACCTGTGCGAATACCAATTAAGACCAGGTCTTTGCACCCGTGGTTGCGCTCAAGAATCTGATGCGCAATGCGCGTCAAAGCTCGGTCTATTTCATTTTCACCCATAAGGAGTTTTTCTTCCATAATTTTTTTGTAACCTTTTTAAAAACAATAATCAAGAAAAACTGAACACCTCTCATCTTACTGGACAAAGCAATTAGCTCTTGTGACATCTACAATTGTTGACATCAGTGTTGCTCGCTCAACCACATGGGAATCCTGAAACGCCATGACACGCCTTTGGCTTGGCTCGTGCTGACAGGGCGCGTGCAGGAACTTTGTGCAGATTTCCTAACGTAATAGTACTTGCATAGCCTGAAACCTTTGGAAAATTACAACAATTAGAGATACAAGCACAATCGAGGAGGGGGCTTGGCAAAGGTCTTGAGCTCAATATTTATCTTTCAATGCCCTCACGGGCTTTAACTCCTTTGGCATAATAATGCTTGATTTCACGCATTTCAGTCACAAGATCTGCGGCCTCTATAAGGGCCTTGGGAGCATATCTTCCCGTTATCACTACTTCCACATGAGTGGGTTTTTTTCTTAGAAGATCCAAGACCTCTTCTTCAGGAAGAAGACCAAAATATAAAACCAGATTTAGTTCATCCATTATTACCAGATTAAACTCTCCAGAGGAAATCTTTTCCTGACAGACAAGAAAACCCTCTTGTGCCAGGCGGATATCTTCTTGAGAGGGCTTTCCTCTGACAAAACAACCCCGTCCAAATTGAGCCATTTCTATGGCAGGGGAAAATTTTTTAAGGGCTTTTATTTCGTTATATTCTCCAGATTTAAGAAATTGGCCTAAAAAAACTTTGAACCCAGCCCCCAGGGCACGAAGTGCTAAACCAAGGGCTGCGGTGGTTTTCCCCTTACCGTTTCCGGTATAAACCTGAACATACCCCTTAAAAGTTTTATTGTCTTTCATCACTTTTTCCGATTAGCATAATGTGATGGCCCAAACAAGGCATTACGTTATACCGTTTGCAGTTTTTCTTGGACTTACCTTTATAGGCTCAAAGCTCCCTTCTCATTTTGTTTTCCCTGTTTATATGCTCAAAACTTTTTTAGTAGGCGGGCTTTTATTTTGCTGGCGCAGGCACTATCAAGAGCTTTACACTAGGATTTCTTTAAAAGAAATTCTCCTTGCCTGTGTAACCGGCTTGGCTGTTTTAGTTGTCTGGGTTGGAGGTGAAGGCCTTTTCCCAAAAATAGGTACACCCTCTGACACCTCTCCTTTGGCCCAGGGGGCCTCTTCGCTGGTTGCTTTTTCCTGGATTGCGGCAAGGATTTTCGGGGCTGTGATTGTTGTTCCTATCATGGAGGAACTTTTTTGGCGTTCATTTTTAATGCGCTACCTCATAGACAAAGACTTCCAAAAAGTTCCCCTGGGGGCTTATACGCATTTTTCCTTCTGGGTTACCGCGCTTCTTTTTGCTCTAGAGCATTTTCGCGTTGTACCAGGTTTTTTTGCAGGGGTAGTTTATGGCGGGCTCCTTTGTTATACGCACAATCTTTGGGTACCCATTCTTTCTCACATGGTGACTAACCTAGGCCTTGCTATTTATGTTCTAATTACCCATCAGTGGCAATTCTGGTAACTAGCCTTCAAAGAGAAAGCCCTGGGCAATGGGGTAGCGCCAGCCATAGCCAAAAGCCCGTGGACTGACTCTTAAAGTAGGTGGAAGCTGCCAGCGCTTGTATTCTTCAACCCTGATACGCTTTAGAACTTCCTTAACAACCTCAGGGGGAAATCCCTGAGCAATTATCTCCTCAGCACTTTTCCCCTCTTCCACAAAGGCTTTGACAATGGGGTTCAGAATACGATAAGGAGGAAGATCGTCTTCGTCCTTTTGGTCAGGGCGAAGTTCAGCAGAAGGCGGCTTAATAAGCACCCTTTCAGGAATTATTTCTCCTTTACGGTTAATCTCACGTGCCAGGGCGTAAACATCGTTTTTTAAAACATCACCTAAAACAGAAATCGCCCCGCAGGTATCCCCATAAAGCGTACAATAACCTACTGCTATTTCACTTTTATTGCCGGTGTTAAGCACAAGACAACCGAACTCATTGGCAAGGGCCATAAGGATGTTCCCCCTAATACGTGCCTGGAGGTTTTCCTGGGTAAGGGTTTTTGGCTCACGACCAAAGGCCTTAGCAAGCTCGCCCCGAAGCGCCATAAAAGTATCAGTAATCGGGATAGTTATGGTTTTAATCCCGAGGTTTTGCGCTAAAGCCAGGGCGTCTTCGTTACTTTCCTGGCTGGTATAGGGAGAGGGCATAAGCACCCCTAAGACATTTTCTGCCCCAAGCGCAAACGTGGCAATAGCCGCTGTCACCGAGGAATCAATACCTCCAGAAAGACCAATCAGTGCGCCCTTAAAGCCTGTTTTGCGAAAATATTCCTTGACCCCAAAGACAAGGGCCTTAAGAAGGCTCTCTTCCCTGCGTGTTGAAACCTGATGCCCCACTGGGGTCGGATCTCCCAGGTCAATGAGAAGTAAATCTTCTTCAAAATCGCAGGCTTCACCTATGAGTTCCCCTTCAGGCGAAAACACAAGACTTTGCCCGTCAAAGATGAGATGATCATTTGCTCCCACCTGGTTGCAGTAAAAAACATAGCAGCCAAGGCGTCTTGCTTGCGCGGAAAGAAGCCTTTTGCGCACCTCGATTTTGCCAACGTAGTAAGGGCTTGCAGAAATGTTTATCAAGACCTCAATCCTTCCAGCAAGGCCCTCTAAGGGATCAAAGTCATAATCAAAGGCAAGAAAATCTCGATGATGCCAGATGTCTTCACAAACACTTAAGCCGATACTTCTGCCTTTTAATAAAAAGCAAGCTGTCTCATAACGAGGGCTAAAATAGCGGGGCTCATCAAAGATATCGTAAGGTGGCAGGAGATTTTTGGCATAATTAAGGACTTCTTCCCCATCGGCAATAACCACGGCTTGGTTTTCAAAAGGGGGGTGGGAAGATTTCTTTCGCGCCCGCGGAAGTCCAATAACAGCAGTTATCCCTTTTATTTGGGCCTTTATCTTTGAAAAAGCCTTTTCTGCGGCCTTTAGAAACTCCTGGCGCGTGAGGAGATCCCGCGGGGGATAACCACAGATAGAAAGCTCCGGAAAGACTACCAGGTCAGCCTGCTTTTCTTTGGCCTTTTCTATGAACTCCAAAATTTTTTGAGTATTTCCTTCAAAATCTCCTATCTTAGGGTTTGTTTGCGCTAGGGCTATCTTCATTTAAAGCTCCCTTTATTTCGGATAACACTTCACTGTAATTTGATTAGCGTATGGGCTTTAAGGACTCGCGTCAACGTCCCCAGCCACCTATGCCCACCAGATTGATATAAAAAGAATACCTGGTTTCGTGGGGATTATAGTAAAATTTGACATAGGCCCACCAGCACTTGGTACGATACTCAAAGTGCATTTCTGAAGAGGTAGCTTCTCCTTCCTTTAGGCTGTATTGCACCCGATAACCAAACCAGAACCCACGGAAAACGTTTTTGAGAAAGCGCATATTTATTTGTTTAATCTTGCGGAACTTATCCCAGCGGTAATCAAAACCAAAGGACTCTCCCCGGTCATTACGCAGGCTTGCCGAAAGATTAGCACTTGCCCATCCCAGGCCGTAAAAATTATACGAAGTGGTAGCGCGAAGATGGATTTTCTTTAGCAAGTTGGCTTCTCCTTCGGCATAAAGGTCTGACAAGGGTTTACGTTCGTCGTCAGGGGATTCCAAGTCTCGTGAGGCCTCACGAAAATCATAACTTTGGTGTATCCAGAGCCTTATCATATCAAAATAGCGAAAGCCGTCATTGGTCTTTTCTTTCGCAGTTACGAATTGCAAAAGGCCGTAGTCTATCCGGCTAACAGGGGGAAGATGGTCGTCCATGGTAAAAGCTGGAAGGTCGTCCTGGTTTACTTCGGGACGATAAAAAAAAGTAAGCTGTGGCCTGAGGGTATGCTTCAATCCTACGAGACCCAAACGATTTGTCCGAAAAACACGACTAAAATTCATCCCCGCACGGGCTTCAATCTCTGGCAAAGTACGAGAAAGAGTTTCTCCTTCCATACCATCCCGCCAATCAACCCAATAAAATGCTTGGCGCAGCCGGTAGGCAAAACGCAGGTCAAGGGGCTGCCAGAAATGAGGATTTATGCTTGCTTCTGGAATTATTTCCAAACGATGCCCTCGAAAGCCTTTTTCGCGCCACCAGCGAACGTAATCATTTTCCAGGGAAAAATTAAACAAACCCAACACCGGAGCCGTTAAGCGGGAAAAATAAACCCTTGGCAAGGGCTGCATAATATAGGGCTGGTCGCCAGGGATGACGCCATCGTAATAAGTAGCGCTTGTTTGAAAGAAGTAGTCGCCAAAGGCATGGGTAAGCCACAGACGATTGGTGCGGTAGAAGCTGTTTTTTTCGTCAAGCCCTCGACCGAAATAGTAAAGATAACTCTGGTTGCTCTGGTCAAAACCGAGATCCCCTCCCAAAAATTCATAGAGGAAATCCCGGTCAGAGAGGATGTCTAAATCAAGACGCAAAGGCCAGCCAGGCGCAAGCTCCTGGTCAAACTTCCCGGTTATCCAGTAGCGGTTTTGATTGGTGCGTATCAAGCCGTCCTGATTGTAATCGTTGTCTTTTAAGCGGTCTTTGATATAGCGGGCGCGAAAGGTGCCAAAGCTCTTTTCACTGAGCGCATAATTTCCTTCAACCCCTGCCATAAAGCCCCTTTTGCCCGTGTAAAAAGGATAAAAAGTAAGGTCAAAACTGTCGTTTATTGCCAGGAAATATGGCCATTCGATGCCAAAACCTTCGCTGGTTCCCTGGACAAGCCTTGGCATAAGGAATCCACTGTGCCTGCGTGTTTTCACTGCCAGGCTAAGATAAGGGGTGTAAAAAACCGGCAGGCGCTTGAGGTTAAAAGTAAGGTCCCTGGCCCTTGCTTTGCCATCGGGAGTGACTTTGAGATCACGGCATTTGAAACTCCAATCGGGCGAGCCGCATTTCTTTTCTAAGTAACAAACATCACAGGTGGTGATTAAGGCTTTTTTGGCCTGGTAAGTTTCGCGGCCAAGGATTTGAATGCGTTTGGCCAAAAGATGCACCCTGGTAGTGCCAAGGGCAAAGGCTTCGATCTTTCCAGGGCCAAGGCTTAGGTGAGCGTTTCTAATCTCCCCGCGAAAGGTCTCAAGGTTTATCCAGCCGTAAGTTCCATAAAGGTTATCGCCGTCTGCGTCTATGGTAATCGGACCAAAAAGAGTGGCTGTTTTGCTTTTTAGTTCGTATTCAAGCCTCGTGCACGAAATAGTCATGTTTTTGCTTTTGATTAAGACGTCTCCTTCGGCGATGAGGATTTTTTTTCCGGCAAGATAAGACATTTTTTGGGCGGTAATATGCCAAGGGGTGCGGGCAAGAGATTTACCAGCAAAAACAAAAAACAACAAAAAAGTTATGACACAAATTTTTTGGAACATCTTCGAAGACTTTGCTCTCGTTAAAAACTTTTGTCGCAAGTTTTAATAGTCTATTTTGGAACAGAATGAAAGCAAGAAATCTTAAGGCAGAAGACCTTTGCGCATAAGAAGAGGGAGGGGATCAATGAGATGTCTTTTGAACCAGGAGCTTTCCCCCTGCTTAAGAGCAAGGGCCAATATTTCGCTTAAGTGGAATATGGGAATAAAACTATCTTCCTTAGCACGCATTTCAAGGTTTAGCTGGCACATTACACAGGGCGTAACAAGGGCATCAATACCAAGCCTGTAAGCCTCGTCTGTCATTTTGGCAACGATTTCACTGACAAAGTCTGGCCTTACAATGGAAAGATAAGTGCCACAGCACTGTTTGGCATAGCGCCATGAAACTACCTGAGCCCCCAGGGAAGCTAGCATTTCTTCAAGCACCCCGTCTCGTATCTCCTGGGGAAGCTTTGCAGGCCCAAAAAGAAGACAGCCGTAATATGGTGCTAACCGTAGCCCCGCAAGAGGGCTGCCTTGAACTTTTTGCCAGTCTTTTTCGCCTAGCACTTCTACAAAATGCCTTACCCTCCAGGACGAATTGGGTTCTTTGCCAAAAAGAGCTAAAAATTCTTCTTTTCTTTCAAGGGCTTCGGCAAACCCAACCCTTAAGCGAGTGTAGCAACTTGGGCACATCGTAAGTATTTCAGTGGTGTCTTCGGGGCACAAGGCAAGGACCCGCCAGGCAAGCTTAAGGGCAAGATCATGGCAAATACTGTGGGCAGAAGAGCTTCCACAGCAGTTCCAGTCTGGGATTTCTTTCAAATTGATATTCCAATAGGCTGCCACGCGAAAAAAGGCCTCTTCAGCCTCGCGTGCCATGCCTTCCAAAGAACATCCAGGGTAATAAGCGTAAACTTTTAAAGTGGACATCTTTCAAAAAAGGGGCTTAGTTCTCGGGGATTTTTTATCCCTGAGGGCCAAATTTTTATTTTACGCTTAGCAAGCATTTTCATACCCAAACCAAAATCTTGAAGCCAGCGTTTTTCTTTGAATTTAAAGGCAAGGGAAAGCTCAAGCTCATTTACCCGCCCACGACGACGCAAAGCAAGAAGCATCTGGCGGTGGAACTCAAAAATATCCTTTTCAGCAACCACTCCACGCCTAAGGGCTTCTTCCCTTAAGGCGTCCATCACATCGGGAATTTCGATTTTCATGGGGCAGGCATAGGTGCAGGAATTGCATCCCACACATATCCAGATGGCCTGGCTTTTGATAGCAGTGTCTATATCGCCAAGCTGGATCAAACGCATTATTTGAAAAGGGAGATAATCCATAATAGGGCCACAAGGACAGCCGTTTCCACAGGTCTGACAGGTAAGGCAGCGAGAAAAATCAAGGTTTTCTAAAATCGCAGGCATAGCTTCATTTTAAATGTGCTTCGGTTTTTAATCAAAGAAAATTCTTTAACGGTCAAAAAAAGCCGCTGCAGCAAAGGAAACAATCGACCCTTGGCCAAAATCAACGGCATCTTGATATAGAATCGTGCCGGTAAGGTTTTTACCTGAAAGCGTACGGGCTAATACGTAAAGGGGGCCAAAGCCGCAAACTTTATAATAATTGTCTTTAGGCGCAAGGGTTTTGTAAAAGCCTTCGGCATCAAGGGAAAGAAGCTTTTTCAGAATTTCATGGTCAAACATCTTGGCCTCTTGTTTTTCGGGCTCCCCGGCAGGCTGCCTGTCTCCGTAACGTAGCCCTAAATGGCAAAAATCAACCCCTGTCACCAAAAACGTCTTTTCGTCAACAAGCCTTTTTAAGGCTTGGGCAAGTTTTTCAAGGGAATTTTTGCTCTCACCCTGTGGGCCTGAGACCAAAATGGGCACGATTTTAAAATCTCCCAGGAGATATTTCAGGAAAATGGCCTGAAATTCTAAAGAGTGTTCGTGCTTATGGGCCCATTCGTGCCCGCGAAGATCCATATTCAGTTCTTTTTCAAGGCGAGACACAAAGTCTTCATCATATGGGACGTGCCCTAAAGGGGTCTCAAAATGTTTATACGCCACAGAAAAAGCACTTTCCAGGAAATGTCCCGTGCCTATGAGGATGATTCTTGCTCCTCTGGGCCAGGAAAGACCCTGGTAAGCAGCGGCAAAAGCCCTGGCCCCTGCCCTTAAGTCAATATGCGGTGCAATAATAGCCCGCGGAAAATATTGGGAACGTACTGGCCAAAGCGCCAGGATATTTGCGAGAAACTGGCTAAGCTCTTTACCCTCAGCAGGGTAGCTTTGACCAGCATGTGTGGCTGGACGTGTCTTTTGCCTTCGAAATTCGTCTTCAAGTTTTTGACGCGTAGTTTCAAAATATTTAGTCTCAAGAAAGAGGTTTTTATCCAGGGTTGCCAAAAAATTTTCGATTTCTTCAAGCATTACCAGGCGACCAAGGGCACGGGCGGCGATTACCTGTAAATCGCGCAGCGAGTGATTCCCGTCAAGGGCTACAAGCAAAGGCGCCATTTCCTTAGCCACCGCAAGGGGAGAAGCTGCATACCCCAAAGGATCCCTGAGCAGAATAACCTCCTGGCCCCTCAAAGACACAGGGAAAGCGTCCACAGGGCGGAGCCTTGGTTTTTCTTCCGGGCTAAATTTCATGGCCCCCAAACTCATCAGGTTCTAATTTGGCGCAGGCCTCTTTTACCCTTTCAACGGCTTCGTAGAATTCGTCTTCTATTTTACGCACTCTGACTCCGTAAGCCAATTGCACCGCCTTGCGCACAATTTCGCCCTTAAGAAGGGCGTTGGTCAAGCCCAATTTAGCGTAAGTTTCATTGACCACCTGGTTAAGTTCAACAAGTTTTTGCGCGCGACGACGCCTTTCTTCCCTTGCTTCTTCTAACGGCTCATGCAAGAACTGATCAATCTTTGAAATAAAAGACTCGTAAAAACTTGCCGGGAATTTGGGCTCAAACTCCTCTAACACAAAGCCGAAGGTGATGAGCTCTGGCTGTTTGAAAAAGCTCAGCAAATCAATTTCAAGTGTTTGGGGATCCTTTTTGAGAAATTCCTGAAACAGGCGATAAGCCTGTTTGGCCTTTTCTTTCACGTTTGGTGGCTTTTCTGTATTGAATTCAAGGATATGAAGGGCAAGTTCCTTGGGGGCTATTATCCCGACGATTTCCTGATATCCCAGCTCTTTTAAGGCTTCAAGGCGATGCCTACCATCAACCACGTAGTAGCCCTTTTCGTTTTCTACTACGATGATGGGATGTAAAAAACCAAGCTTTTCAATGGCAAGCTCAAGGTTGCGTTTAAGGCCTTCTGACAAATCCCGCTGAAATGGCGGGATCAAGATTTCGTCTATGTTAAAAAGTGCCAGGCAAAGTTCGTGTTTTTTAACAGGATCCTGATAGCGACAAAGTTCCTGCATATAACGCCCTCCTTTGGACTTCTCAATGAAAAAATAAGTCCAAAGAAGGGCCTTTGCCAAATTAAATGCTTTCGGTGATTTCTACCCAGCCAAAGGTGGCCTTGTCTTTCGGAGAATAAAGAAGAGTTTCGGGTAAAGGGTCACGCTTGAAGCGCTTTTTGATAATGCTTCTTACGTCTTTTACACGCCAATATGCCAGAAGAAGCCCACCGAAGGGGTCTTCTGTCCAGTAGCCAGTGCGAAGTGGAATCTGAAAGCTTCTCAGACGGTTGGTCAGATCTTCGTAAAAAGGAACGAGTTTGGGCATTGTCTCCCGAAAATGGCGAAGCTCTGCTCGAGCAAGAGACTCACAGTAACTTAGCCCTGCATACTTCATAACACTGGGAATTTCTGCTTCAAAGGAAGCCACTCCGATAAATACCTGGTGTTCGCGTTTTTTAAGAATTTTTCCTGTAGAAACTTCTATAGTTTGAACCAAACGAGAGGAAATATCACCAAGCCATATCTTTTCTGGCAAGGAAATCTCTTCGAGCTCAAGGTATTTTCCCCTTAATATTGCGAGCAAAAAGTCTCTTACCGTGGCGATTTTTTCAAACTTACCTGCCAAAAGGAAAACCCGCACGAGTTCGGCAAAATCAGGATGTTTCCCAAGGGCGTAGAAAAAGAGGGTCTCCTCCATTGAGGCCCTTAAAAGACTCCCCGGGAAATAAGGCTTTTCCCCTTCGCGGGGAAAGCCCGCTTCCCCGGCAGCTAAAGGAGTGTGAGCCACCAAGAAATACTTCATCTAGCCTTCCTCCCCGGCATAAAAGGTTTTTACTTCCTCGTGCGGGTTCATCTTTTCAACGGCTTGCAAGACGAGATAGCCTGCCTCGGTAATGGTGTTTTTGCCCACGTAGCCAGCATGTCTTGCGGCCTTTAAGGCCTCGTCAAAGACATCCCGTGGAAGCCCGCTTTTCTTCACTGCTTCCTTGATGTTTTTGGGCAAGATGCGAATACGTCTTTCCTTTACGAAAAGGGTCCCTACCTCTGCCAAAGCCTTCAGCACACGGTAGATAAGAGGGTTAATGGGGTGGCCGAAATTTTTGGAAACCCCAGAGACAGCCCGGTCAAGGAGTTCTCCGGCCTCGGTTTCCATAATGTTTCCATCAGGCAAGACATTTATAAGATGGCGGGCTTCAAGTTTTTCAAGGGCCCATTTAAAGCGGCGCCTTTTGCCTTCGCCTATGATGTCAAACAGTTCCTCAACACTTATGCCACGGGCAGGAATGGTGGCAAGGATCTCAGCCTCATAGCGGGTAAGATGCGGCATTCTGGAGATAGACTCCGCAAGCTCAGCATACATAAAACCAGATTGCGTAGGCTCTCCTGTCCCCAAAAGACCAGCGTTTAAAGCCTCATCCACCCACTCAACATTCGGTGCTGAAAAAGAACGCCTGGTGATGGTGATGGCTTTAACCGCCGTTGAGGAGATCTCACGCGTCTTTATTTCCTGATCTTTTAAGACCTTTTTGCCAAACTTGGTGAGCGCAAATACTTCTCTGCCCTTGTGGTCTTCGGTGGTGTGAATCAGGTTAAAGGACTCAAGGCTGTACAGGCTTAAACGCAAGGTAAAATTGTCGTCATACCAGCGAGCCAGGTCTTTAGCCACCATAAACTGGCTTGCGATTTGCTGGTATTTTTCGGGCATTTCTTCGATTTTGCGGCCGTAGCGCGCAAGTATTTCTTTATATTGTTTGATCTTACGATCAATCATTTCCGCCCGCAGGTTGTCAAAGGTGGGGGTTTCTTCGGGATTGTTCTCGGCCTTTTGCCAAAGGTGTTCAATAGCCTGGAGGATTTCTACCTCTTCTTCCTCAAGGGCAATGGTCCAGGCGTCAGGGATAACGTCTCGTTTCCATAAGCGCAGGACTTCAAGGGCCCAGTATCCCGCAGGCAACAGCTCTTTTGCCTGGTCAATGTAGCCAAGGCTTTGAAGGATAGCTATGCTGGCCTCAGGGACTTCTTTTTCATCAGCAATATCAGCCAAGGCCCAGAGAATATCTCCGGTAAGAACATCGCCTTCTCCAAAACCGCCGTAAGTAAGTGTCTTTTTAACAGCCTGGCCCAGAGCAGTAAAAGCATAAACATCGGAAGTAGGCACACTATAAGCGATAAGCCCCATCGCCTCTAAAAGATGTTTGGTGTGGGTGTCGGTGGTGAGAAGCGAAGCCCTGGCCGGGCCTGCCGGGAGCTTACGAATTTCCTGGGCAAGGGCGGCAGAGATCTCAAGCTCGGGTTCAAGGGCCTGGTAAATCTCAAAGATGCGTTTTCCTGCCTCTGTTAAGCCAATGTATTCCTTGCCTGTTTCTTTGTCTTTGATCTCTTTAGCAAGCCCCCTCTCTTTAAGAGGCTCAACTGCCAAAGGACCCACCTGGCCAGACAATGCTGCTGCTTCAAGCATGGCAATTATTTCTGTACCAAGGAAACGAAAACCTTCTGGCCACTTTTCTGGAGCTGCTAAAGCCCCTTTTTCTATCAACTCTCGTATGGCTAAGGCTAACTCTTTGCCAAGGTAAGTAAGTTCACGCTTCAAAGGAGCTGACTCCCTTACCAGGGCCTGCATTTGGAGCTCAAGATAAAGGTCCTGGTCCGCCTCAAGGATATCCATCCCTTTGGTTTTGGTTTCTTCTTCAAAGGCGAGCAGCTTAAGCAACACTTCGGCATGTTCTTTTTTTATGATCATGGCTTCTCCTCCAGGATTGATTTTTTAAACACGAGAACCATAGGCACGAGAAAGCCCGTGTCAAGGCCTTTTAAGCGAAATGATCAAAGCCTTGCGGAGAGACTTCTTTTCTTTCTTTTTCTCCAATTAGAAATAGGCCTTTTTCGGAGATAAGTCGTCCAATACAAAAAAGCGTTCGTTTGCAAATATTCAATAGCTTTTCGCGCTGAGGTGGGACTGAAAACAAAAGTGCGAAGTCTTCTCCTCCTGAAAGGGCATAATGAAGGGGGTCTTTTTCAAGGGGTAAGTTTTCAAGCTCTTGAAAGACCGGAATTTTTGAGGCGTAAAGCTCAGCCCCGAGGTTATTGGCCTCACAAAGGCGGGCAAGGTCTAGAAGTAAGCCATCAGAGATATCCATCATCGCAGAAGCAAGCCCATTTCTTGCAAGCATTTTACCAAGTTCTATCTCAGGATCTGGGTCAACGTGGGCTTTTTTAAGAGAGGGAGGAGGCTCGATCCCTTTTTGAAAAAGTTCAAGCGCAGCCGCAGCTCCCCCAAGGGCACGGGACACGTAAAGCAAGTCTCCTTCTTTGGCCCCTTTGCGAAAAACAACTCCGCCCTTTGGGGCCTTACCCATTATAGTCAGGCTAAGGTGCCAGCCGCATTTGTTTCTGGTTATGTCTCCGCCAATAAGCTCGGCACCAAACTCCGCCAAACGTTCCTTAAGCCCCTGAAAGAATGATTCTATTTCAGGTCTTACCGCCCTGGGGAGACTCAAATTAAGAAGCGCGCAAAAGGGCTCGCCGCCCATGGCGGCGATATCACTTAGGTTTACCACAGCAAGCTTGCGACCAAGTTCATAGGGCGAAAAATAAGCAAAGTCAAAATGGACACCCTCAACCATGGTGTCTGTGGTTATAAGTTCCCAGAAGGAATCACTTTCAAGCACCGCGCAATCATCCCCCACACCGCAGATGACCTCGCGGTGTTGGGGGATAAGTTTTTGGCGTAACAGTCTGAGAATTTCTTCTTCGGTCATTAACGGGGGCAGATTTCAAGCTCGCTGAAAAAGAAGGCGATTTCGCGGGCGGCGGATTCTGGGCTATCTGAGCCGTGAACGGTGTTTTCGCCCTTGCTCAAAGCAAAGGTCTTGCGGATGGTGCCTTCTGCAGCTTCTGCGGGATCAGTAGCTCCCATGATTTCCCGACAACGAGAGATGGCATTTTCTCCTTCAAGCACAAGGGCTACAATCGGGCCTGAGGCCATGTATTCGGTAAGCTCCTGGTAAAAAGGTCTTTCTTTGTGCACAATGTAAAACTCTTCTGCCTGGGCCTTGGTAAGGTGAAGCATTTTCATGGCAACGACTTTAAGCCCACCCTTTTCAAAAAAGCTCAAAACTTCTCCGATCAGGTTACGTGAGACGCCATCAGGTTTGATAAGACTGAGCGTTCTTTCAAGAGCCATGTGATTCCTCCTAAAATAGGATTTTCTGCGAGGGATAGCGCAGGATTTAAAAAGCGTCAACAACTAGCAATAGCGCGAATGATGTCTGTGGCCGAAATGATACCCACTGGAAGCAGCTTTCCGGAATAAGATGAAAGCACCAAGAGACGATGGATCTTGTTTTTCGTCATGATAGCTGCAGCTTCTTTGAGATTAGCATTGGCGTCTATAGTAAAAGGTTTGGGGAACATTAAATCTTCAGCCTCAAGCTCAAAGACTTTTTCTTTGTGTTCATGAAGGGCATTGATAACATCTGTATGGCTTATAACCCCCATAAATTCACCACCGGGACCCACCACAATTAACGCGTGGACTTTGGCATCTACAAAGTTTTTGATTACTTCTTCAAAGGGCTCATCGATCCCTATGGTGACCAAAGATCTGCTCATAATGTCGCTAACTTTGATTTCACAGACGTCTTTCATAAAAGCCTCCCGCTTGATTTCTTTTCTTTTGTATATCAAAACGGCCAAGAGAAAAATTTCTCAAGGCTTATATAAGGACAATAAACCAGCCTTTCAAAGAAGTTAAGCAATTTTTTGGAGACCTTTGCAAAATGGCAGAGATCAGCGTTGCAAGGTATTTTGCAAAGGTCTCCAAAATTCTTCATCGTTCAAAAATATAGACTTTAGCCACCTGCCAGATCCAGCTTACCTGTTAAAATGCTTGGGCTTCCTATGTTGCCATAAAAAGTCAGATCACTGCCAAGGGCCTCTATTCCTTTGAAAAGGCTAAAAACATCTCCAGATAACGCCATACCGGAGACAGGAATTTTTTCACCTTTGCGGTGCAAAAGGCCCGACACCCCGATGGAAAATTCACCAGAGATGGGATCAGCAGTATGCATTCCCAGCACTTCAAGGACTTCAAAGACCTCGGGAAGCTTATCAAAAAATCTTTCCCTGGGTGTTTCGCCTGGCTCTAAGTAGAAATTTGTAAGGCCAACTGTTGGTGGATTTTTGAAGTTAGCACGCCTGGCATTTCCTGTAGAACCCTGCCCGGCCTTTCTTCCCCAATAAGAATCAAACAAAAAGCCTTCAAGGCACCCCTCGCGTACCAGGTAGGTTTCCCGCTGAGCCACACCCTCATCGTCAAAAGGTCTGGTTCCCAGGGCTCCTAGTAAAAGGCCATTATCAACAATGCTTACAAAAGAAGGGAAAAGGCTTTGGCCAAGCTTGCCTGCCAGGGCTGATTTGCCTTTAAGCACGTTGTCTCCAGAAAGGGCCTCTGAGATGAGCTCAAGAAATTCAACAGCAATATGCGGAGGCAGAAGAATATGAACTTTTTGCGACGCAAGAGGTTTGGCCCCTAAGCGTGAGACCGCACGAAAAGCAGCGTTCTGAGCGATTTCTTCTGGAGAGATTTCCTCAGGGGTTAGCGCCGTACGCCATTCCCAGCCCATCTGGGCTTCAGCACCTGTCATGGCAACAACTACGGCCACTAAAGAAAAACCGCCATAAAACCAGGAAGCTTCAACACCTTTGCTATTGGCCATAAAAAGCCTTCCCTGACGGTGACTTAGCCCAACTTCCTGGATGCGCTTCACACGGCTATCATAGGAAAAGGCGGCTTCTTCCATTTGCTCAAGCAACATTAAGGCTTTTTCACTTGAGATTAATTCTTTTCTTGTAGGTTCGATCCCTGGATATTCCTGGGGCTCAGGGAATTCGTAATCGTCTTTTGGCATGGAAAGCGCCATTTCATAAGCCCTTTCTGCGGTAAAGACGAGATCGTCTGGATCAAAAGAAGTGGTGAAAGAAAAACCCAAGGAATGATTTTTGATAAGTCTTATGGCAACGCCTTTTTCAAGATATGGCTGAAAGGTTTCAAGCTTGCGGTCTTTTTTTTCAACTTTAAGCCCCTTTTCTTCAAAGGCGTATATTTCAAGCCCTTCAAGTCCTTTTGTCTTTCCCCAAGCCCAAAGGACATCTTTTAAGTTTTCCATGGCTTACTCCTTCTATACCTGAATGCAAGGCATTATAAAACGATTTGCTCCATAAAAATAGCATTTGAGAAAATTTCTAGTTTGAGGTAGGCCTATGTTTAGAAAAAATTAAAAGGAGGGGTCCCGTGAGCGAAGATATCAAAAAAATGTATCGTACCATTGTTGGGGATCATTTCCCTTCAGAAATCAAGCTTATTTTTGGAGACCAAACCCTTACTTATCGCAAACGCACCTGGAAAATCGAAGTGGAACCTGGAGTGATTGAAGAACGAGGCCTACGTTACGGAGAAAACCCCGACCAGGAAGCAGCCTTATACGAGCTTGTTGGCGGCAATTTAGTACTAGGAGAGTGTGAATACATCGAACCTGGCTGGGGGCTTGTTTCTTCCCTTTCCGAAGAAGACATGCTCCAGTTTGGGAAGCATCCCAGCAAAACCAATCTCACAGACGTTGACAATTCTTTAAACGTTTTGCGTTATCTTGCACGCAAACCTGCCTGTGTCATCGTAAAACACAACAACCCCTGCGGGGTAGCTCATGGCGAAACCATTGAAGAAGCTTTCATAAGGGCTTTCCGGGCTGACCGCATCGCTGCTTTTGGCGGGGCCATTGCCCTTAATCGCCCGGTGGACAAGGCCTGTGCTGAAGCCATTAGTAAAGAATATTTCGAGGTAGTGGCAGCCCCTGAGTACGAGGAAGGTGCGGTAGAAATCCTTAAAAAACGCAAAAACTTACGCATTATTCGTATTAAACGCATTGATCGCCTTGAGGAATACTGGGGCAAAAAGGTGGTAGAATTCAAAAGCCTTATGGACGGAGGCATCATAGTTCAGCAGTCGCAGGTAAATAAAGTAAGAGGCCCTGAAGACTTAAAGCCCGCCGTGGCCAAAAAACCAAACGGGGAAGAAGTGCGTTGCAAAAGGGAGCCCACCCAACGCGAAATAGAAGACATGATTTTTGGCTGGGCCGTGGAAATAGGGGTTACGTCTAACTCGGTTCTTTTTGTAAAAGATCTCTGCACAGTGGCGATTGGCACAGGAGAGCAGGATCGCGTGGGAGTCACTGAGATAGCAATTTTTAAGGCCTACGTAAAATATGCAGATCTTTTGTGTTATGACCGCTACGGTATCCCTTACAAACAGCTTGAGCTTGAAATAAGAAAAGGGCTGCGTCCTGAAGCCCAAAAAATAGAAATCGACGAAGAAACCAAGGCCAAAAGAGCCGGGCTTCCGGGCTCTGTTATGGTCTCTGATGCCTTTTTCCCCTTCAGGGATGCCGTAGATGTAGCCATAAAAGAAGGGATTTCTGCCATTATTCAGCCAGGAGGATCAATAAGAGACTGGGAATCAATTGAGGCATGCAACGAAGCTGATCCCCCGGTGGCTATGGTGTTTACCGGACAACGTGTGTTCAAGCATTAATTAAAAAAAGCGGGAGGGGTTCCTCCCGCTTTTAATGGACACATTCACTTTTCCATAGGATAATTTAGAAATATGCCAGTAAGCGTTGCTTTTATAAAAGAATTAGAAAACGTAGATCCACAGCTAAGGCGTGTTCTCCTAAACCTGCTTGAAGAGTTCGAACGCCAGCGCGAAGAGTCTGTTACTAAAAAAGAATTCAACGAATTAAAAGAAATAGTCAGAGACCTTGGAAAGTCAATCAAAGAGCTCACCGAGGCTCAGAAGCATATTGAAAAAAGGCTTTTAGACTTTGAGAAAAGAAATAACGAAAATTTTGCCAGGGTCTGGCAGTCTATTCAGGAACTCACTGAGGCTCAGAAAAAATCAGAAGAACGTATCAGTGCACTTGAAATTGCCGTAAAAGAGCTCACCGAAGCCCAGAAGCGTACTGAGCAAGAGATTGCCCAGCTAGTAAGGCGCATGGATGCCTTTGAAGTGCGTCTTGAAAGGGTAGAAGATCGTCTGGAAGGGATTTCTAATTCTGTGGGATATAGCCTTGAAAATAAAACTTACAAAGAGCTTCCGCGCCTTCTTAAGGATAGATATGGACTCAAGGTAGAAGGTCGTCTTATAAGACGTTATTTCCGCATCGGGCGCAAAGACATCCAGATAAATATTTATGGCAAAGCCAAGAAAAACACTAAAGAAATCCTTATTTTAGGGGAATGTAAGGTCCGCCCATCACGTAAAGAGATTTCTCGCTTTGAAAAATATGCTTCAAAAATTACGGAAAAAGAGGGCTTTTCTGAATCTTTACTGGTTCTCGTGGCCCATGATTTTTTGCCATCAATAGAAGAACTTTTAAAAGAAAGAAATATCGCTTACTTTTGGTCATACGAATTAGAATAAAGGAGAGATTGTGCCGTACGAATGGTTTCCACCTTCTAAAAAACACGAGCCCCGTTGGCCTGGCAAACTGGTTGAAAAAATTTCTCTTTCCAATGGGTTAGTGCTTGAAATTTGGGATTATTCCCGCCGTCTGGCAGGAGATCGCTGGTTGATTGGTATGCTTGCTCAAATAGTAGTCGAAGCACCCCCTCAAGCTTTCTCACGCAGGGAGCTCTACGAAGTTTTTTTGGACGAAGAAGAAGGTAAGGTGTATTATCGTTACCGTAAAGAACGCACCTTTATCGACGAAAGGGAAAAAGAAGCCATCTTTTCCCAGCTTAAGGAAAGGTTCTTGGAGGCTGCCCTTAGTTATCTCTCACATCCTAGCTTTCGTGAGCGCTTAATAGCCGCAGAAGTCGCCCTTTTTGAGCGGCGTAAAGCCTGGGAAGAACAAGTACGTCAAAGAGAAGAAGAATTAGAACGCCTGGAAGAAGAATGGAAAGACAGACCAATTTAACAGATTTAATTCCAAAAACCCCCTTGGAATCTCCCCCTCAGGGAGCAGAAGACGTGGTTATCCCCTTGCAAGGAGGTTCTTTACCTGCGCGTTTGTTTTTAGGCTCAGAAAAATCTCCGATTCTCTTTTTCTTTGTAGCGGAAAATGACGCGCTAGACCATTATCACGACTTTGCCGCGAATATCTTAGCTCACGATATCTCTTTGGTACTTATTGGCTACCGTGGGGCTCATGGATGTAGCGGAGAAGTCTCTTTTGAAAACATTTTTTCAGACGCCAAAGAGGCCTTTTTTGCACTTAGGGAGGCCCTTGCAAAGCGAGGACGAAAAGGCCCTGTTTCTCTTCTGGGAAGGTCTTTAGGAGCAGGGGTTGCCCTTTACCTTGCGGCTGAGATCCCTCATGAAATAACTGCCCTTATCCTTGATAGCCCTATCATTGATGGAAAAATGTGGCTTGCCAAGAGAAACTTAAATACTGAAAGCGACCCTTTCAAAATCCTTGAAAATTTAAAAAAATGGCGCAAACCTCTGCTTATTTTTCAGGCCCAACTAGATGAAGAAACCACCTTACCAGAGGCAGAAAAACTGCTTATCTTTTGTCCTGGGAGGAACAAAAGGCTTTTGATTATGCCGGGCTTTAAAAGGGAAGAAACCATTGAAAAAGGCGGCCCACTTTATGCAGAAACCATTGCAGAACTATTAAATCGCCTGGCAAGTCGTTTTGGACGCCGCCGCAAACTACATTAACGAGGAGGTCTCTATGAGCAGAAAAGGTAAAAAATGGATCACAGAGACCCAGGAATTTCAAACCACTGATGATCCCTATCTCCCTAAGAAATATCCTTCGGGAGAAGCCATATGTCCGCGCTGTCACGCCGTTTTTCGTGATAAACGCTGGCTAATTGACGAAGAATTTTACCAAGAGTTCAAAGACAGTGACCTTGTGCCAAAATATTTGTGCCCTGGTTGCCGCAAAGCCGTTGACCGTTATCCCATGGGGTATCTCTATCTTTCTGGTGAATTCTTTAATAAACATCGCGATGAGATCCTGAGGGTAATAAACAACGAATACGAAAGGGCCCGTAAAAATAACCCCTTGCAGCAAATTATCTCCATGTACGAAGAAGACGGAAGAACCGTTATTGAAACCACTACCGAAAATTTGGCCCAACGCTTAGGACGCGCTGTTTATCGCGCTTACAAAGGCGACCTAACCTTCAAGTGGTCAGAAGGCAACAAACTAGTGCGTGTTTACTGGCAACGTTAGGAGGATTTCATGGGTAAGCCCGAAAGACGTCCCCTTACCGAAGACGAAATCGAATACTTTAAAGAAAAATTGCTCAAGCGCAAAAAAGAACTCTGGCGGGAAGTGATAGAAACTCTGGAAAGAGAAGCAGCAGAAGAATATCAAGACTTAATACGTACGGTTAAAGAAGAAGAGGACCTTGCTTTGCTCAACTTACAGGAAGAAACCCTTTTGGGGTTGCTTGAGCCCAAAATACGTGAGCTTGAGGAGATAGACCAGGCCCTTTTGCGCATTGAGCTAGGGGAGTATGGCCGCTGTGTGGACTGTGGCAAATGGCTTCGCATCAAACGTTTAGAGATAATGCCATGGGCGGCACGCTGCCGAGAATGCCAGGAAAAATGGGAAAAGCTAAAAGCCATTGAATGAGAATTACTGCTAATCACCTTACTTTTTTGCGCATACTCCTTTTGCCTGTGCCTTGTTTGCTTCTCTATGGAGGGCCGGAAGCCAAAATCGCGGCTCTGGGGATAGGTTCTTTCTTGGGGCTTACTGACTACCTTGACGGAAAGCTTGCCCGCCGCCACGGAACCACTTCCCTTGGGGCCTTCCTGGACCCCATTGCAGACAAAATCTTCATCGTGACCCTCTACATTTTTCTTGCTCACCTTGGCTATCTCCCACTTTGGTTGGTAGGGGGCATAATCATTAGGGAAATTTTGCTCTCTTCCCTGCGGCGTAAAGTTTCCGGAGCGCTTCCGGTAAGCTGGCTTGGCAAAATTAAGACTACCATTCAGATGTTTGTAGCTGCATTGGTAGTGGCAGTTACTACCTTTCCTGCCTATGCCTTCTGGTTTCTTTTGACCTCTAGTGCCCTTCTACTTTTAGGGGCCTATTTTTCGCGCCTAAGGGGCTTACGTCTGGTCTTTGTGCTAGGAATGGCCTTTTCTCTTCCCTTTTTGGCGTACTTGGGCATCAGCCATTTGGTCCTGTTGCTAGGCATGGCAGCGCTTTTTATTACGTGGTTTTCTGGCTTTGATTATCTTAAAGCCGCAGCTCCCAAGCTCTCAAGAAGTGCTATTATAACCATCCTTCCAAGCCTATTTTTGCCAATATTGGTGTTGGCTCTTGCGCCCAAAGCAGGCGCATATTGGCCGCTTATCCCTATCATCATCACACTTCTTTTCGTACGCGAAGGATTCCTCACCCTTTACCCGGAAAAAGACGCTGAAAAAGCTTCCTGGGGGTATCTTGTCCTTACGCTACCAGGGCTTATCTCGGGAAAAATAGTCCCGGAAGTGCTTGCCTTTTTGTCAGTATGTTTGTTTTTTGAAGGTGGGTATCTCTTCTTGCGCGTACGCAAAAGGCTTTTCGGTTAGTCTTTTCCGTTCACCTGAATGACAAGCGCCTCTTCGTCGCATTCTGGAAACTTAGGGCATTTAACACAATCTGCCCAGACTTTATGGGGAAGCTCGCTCTTTTCAATATCCTCAAAACCAAGCTTGTGAAAAAATTCAGGGACGTTGGTAAGTACGAAGACTTTCGGGATCCCAAGCTTTTTGGCTTCTTCAAGACAGGCTTCTACCAACCTGACTCCTACTCCTTCGCCTTGATATTCTTCGCTTACTACCAAAGAACGAATCTCTGCCAGGTCTTCCCAGCAAATATGCAAGGCACAAGCCCCTGCAATGAGATCTTTCCCCTCAGGGGCAAAGACAAAAAACTCCCTGATGTTTTCATAGATTTCTGCAAGAGGGCGGGGGATTACCCGACCTGTCTTGGCAAAGTGGGTAATCAAGCGGTGGATGTCTCTTGCGTCGTGAATTCTTGCTTTGCGAATCATGGAACGGTTATCTTCTGGATGTAAAAGGCCTTTAGTTTCTCGCGCGCTTTTAATTTTTCTCCAAAAGCGCGCGCTTCTGCAAGGCTCTTGAATCTGCCTACGTAAACTCGATACCAGGTCCCCTTCTGCGGGAGAGTAACCCTTTTAACCAAAGCATCATAGCCTCGGTCTCTTAGGTAGCGCGCATATTTTTCTGCGTCTTTTTCGCTGCGAAGCGAAGCAACCTGAACCGCATAAAAGGTTTCAGGTTGCTTGGGCTTTTTGGAATCTTGAGGTCTTTCTTTTTTGGTAGCTGTTTTGGTTAGCTGTTTTTTAGGAGCAGGCTTAGTTGCCAGGGGACTAGTTTCTACTTTAGCAGTTTTTTCTTCTGGCTTAGTTTCTTCTTCCTGTTCGGGAAGAGTCTCTTTCGGTGTTTTTTCAGGGGCCAGCTCTTTTACCAGTGGAGGTGGTTTTACCTCTTCGTAAACCGGAGGTGGCTCTATTTTTTTCTCAGAAAGGGCTTTTTGGCTAACCGGAGATTCCATCGAAGCAATACGGCTTCCCATCATTTTTTGGCCAAAGTAAAACCCCAGCACAAACATCCAGAGAAAAAGGCATATCAGGAGCCCGAAAGTAAAAATAAGCCCGGGCCAACCAAGCTGAAACTGGAAGCGTTTTGTCTTAGTTTTTTTAGCCATTACATTTTCTCCGGAGCTGAGACTCCAAGCAAATTAAGGCCTGTTTTTATAACCTGTTTTACCCCTTTAGCAAGCACCAGCCGCGCTTTGGAAAGCGCTAAATCTTCACTTAAAAAGCGGTGCTTAGTGTAGTAATCGTGAAGGGCGGTAGCCAGGTCAAGCAAATAAAAGGTAAGAAGATGGGGCTCAAACTTTGCCGCCGCGGCTTCGATGGTATCAGGGAAATAATCAAGTAGCTTAAGAAGCGTAAAATCTTCGGGTTCTTTAAGCAGGGAAAGCTCTGCGTCTTCAGGTTTAGGCGGAGTTATATTTTCTTCATGGGCCTTGCGGAAAAGGCTTGCCAGGCGCGCATGGGCATATTGCACGTAATAGACCGGATTTTCCCGACTCTGTTTTTTGGCAAGCTCTACATCAAAATCAAGGGGGCTATCAGCGCGTCTGGTAAGAAAAATAAACCTGGTGGCGTCTTTTCCCACTTCGTCTATTAACTCCCGCAGGGTTACGAACTCCCCGGCCCTGGTAGACATGCTCTTAAGCTTGCCGCCTTCTAAAAGGTTTACCATCTGGATGAGAATGACCTTTAGGCGGTTTTCATCAAGGCCAAAGGCCTTGATAACAGCTTTGAGCCTTGGAATATAGCCGTGGTGATCAGCGCCCCAAATATCAACCACTTCATCAAAACCACGGGTAAAAAACTTGTTAAAGTGATAGGCGATATCTGAGGCAAAGTAGGTAGGCTCTCCTGTAGCCCTTATTACCACGCGGTCTTTTTCATCCCCGAACTCAGAAGCCTTAAACCACACAGCCCCTTCTTTTTCATAAAGGAGCCCTTTTTCTTTAAGAAGTTTAAGGGCCTTATCAACCTGGCTTGAATCGTAAAGAGTTTTTTCTGAAAACCACTCGTCGTAACGAACGCCAAAGTCTTCGAGGTCTTTTTTGATTCCATTAAGGATTTCCCTGACTGCAAATTCTCTGGCAAGAGAAATTGCCTTTTCTTCAGGAAGATTTAAAAGGCCTGGTTCTTTTTCAAGGAGTTTGCGGGCAATGTCTTTTATGTACTCTCCCCGGTAGTGATCTTCAGGGAATTCGATCTTTTCGCCACTTATTTCTTTGGCCCGCAAATAAACTGAGCGGCCAAGGATCTGCATTTGACGACCAACGTCGTTTATGTAGTATTCCTTGACCACTTGAAACCCCGCAAAGGAAAGGATACGGCTCAAAGTATCCCCCACCGCAGCTCCCCGGCCGTGGCCAATGTGTAAAGGCCCCGTAGGGTTTGCAGAGACAAACTCAACCTGAATTTTGCGCCCTTCCCCCAAGGGCACCCGGCCATAGTTTTCACCGTGTTTTTCGATAACCTTGGGAACCTGTTGCCAGTATTCCGGGGCAATAAAAAAGTTAATGAAACCAGGGCCTGCGACTTCTATCTTGGCAAAGAGATCTTTTTTAGGGGAAAGCCTTTCTACAAACCAGGAGGCAAGCTCACGAGGGTTGCGTTTAGCTTGCCCTGCAAGGCTCAAGGCGATGTTAGTGGCATAATCGCCATGGGCTTCTATTTTTGGGGGTTCAACCTGAAAGCGCAGCTTTATCCCTTCGGGCAATACCCCGGCATCCTGGGCCTCTTTGGCTATCTTTTTTAATTCTTGGGCGATGATTTTGGCTATCATGACTTAAGCGTAACGTCTCTGGTGAAGTCTGGACAGCGAAAGGGGCTTCCTGTGTCCCTGGTAAAGCGTTTTTGACAAGTTTCACGCCAAGCACACACCGCACATAAAGCCAACTCTTCGGCCAAAGAACCGGATTCTTCGATAACTTTGGCCTCAGCTATTTTTAGCCTGGCACTCCCTACGAGAAGGGACGCTTCTTTTAGTTTGGCAGCAAGTTTGGGTTTCCCTTCTTCTTTTAAACGCTCAGCTAAGCTTTCCATTTCTGAGGCCTGTTTCGCTAAGGCCTCATCCCATGCAGGTAGTAGCTTTTGAAGTTTCTGCTCTGTTTCGCTCATTTGGGCTTCCGCCTTTTGGTTTTATGGTGACTTTGCTTTTCAAGAAATCAATGGAAACAATTTCGCCTTTGATTGTTTTTGGTTCTGCAAAAAAAGACTTTAACACAATTTCGTCTTCCTTGATGTCGATTTCTACCACGTCTTTCATTATTTCTTTTTCCTGGCCGTTTTCCAGGAGAAAGATCTTTGCCTGGCACATAAGCACCTCCTTTGGCTAAAAAAATGCGCCTGAAAGCGGTTGTCAAGGGGAAAAACCTTAGATGTCCAGAATTCTCGAAAAAATGGCAAGAAATCTTTTCAAATTTCCCAGAGGGGGTCCGTTCCCATTTTTCTGACCGAAAAATAGGAACGGATCCACACAAGGCTCGATAGAAAAATCAGCCTCTCAATTTCTCGCTTTCTTTTACCAGCTGAGAAAGACGTGCCACAGCTACTTCTAAAGAGGCAGCGATTTCCTCAAGGCTTGCCACGACTTTTTTATTCTCCTGGGCAGCGACATAAATTTCGTCCAGGTCTTTTTGGGCAAAACTTCCCACCTCACGGCTTAACTCACCCATACGGCGGACAGCTTCGTCAATAAAACGAACCTCTTCCGCCAACCTGTAAAAGAACTCTTCGATTTCAGAGGCTAGTTTGCGACCGGTTTCTGCCTCTTTAACGCTTTCTTCCATGGTGGAAACCGCAGTATCTACCTCACCACTTATAGACGAAAGGATTTTGTCTATTTCTTCTGTAGCTTTACGGGTATTCCGGGCAAGTTCTTTTACTTCATTGGCCACCACCACAAAACCCTTGCCGGCTTCTCCTGCACGTACGGCCTCTATGGTGGCATTTAAAGCAAGTAAATTGGTTTTGTCGGTGATGTCCTGGATCATGGCAAGAATACGGGAAATTTCGCCGGAAAAACCAGCAAGTTTTTCAAGATTCTGGGAAACATTTTCCACTGCCCCGGAAAGATTCGAAATACCCTTTTCTACCCGATGAATGACTTCTTTGCCCTGTTCCACGGTCTCTACCACCCGGGATACCGCGCCTTCTACTTCTTGTGAGGTATTGACCACTTGGCCAATATCTTTAGCCATTTCTTTGGCTTTGAGCGCTTTTTCTTCCTGTATAGCAGCAGTTTCTACGATAAAAGCTGTCTTATCTACCACTTCTTGGGTGCGTAAGGCCACTTCCTGCCCTGAAGAAGTCATGTTTTTCAAAAGATTCGCTAAGTCTTTTACCAAACGATTCAAGTAGCGCCCCATCTGGCTTATTTCGTCCTGGCCCTTTTCGTGAAAACGATGAGAGAGATTGCCAGAAGAGATGGCTTCTACCCCTTTGCGAAATCGAAGAAGGGGTCTATCCACCGAAAAAATAAAAACCAGTGAAGAAATCACAAAGGTAACGACAAAGACCAAGACAGCCACAAAGAGGCCTTTTTCTTTAAGGGATCGAGCGGCATAAAGTGTGCCTTTATCGTAAGAGAGGAGAAACTTTGAATTTATTTCTCCTTCCTTCCATCCTGGATGGCATACCGTGCAATATGCCGTGGTCTTAACTGGAATAACTTTCACAAAATATTTGCTTTCAAGACTGGCTAATTGAGAAGGGGTATATACCTTGCCAAGGTTTTCTTCTTTTGATGAATAAAGGACTTTCCCTTCAGGAGAAAGTAGCGAAAATTCATGGATATCTTTATCTTTGGCGACTTCCTTAAGAATATGGGCAAAAGTTTCCATATTGCCTTTACGCAAGGCATCCACCGCACCCACCGTGCTCATATATGTCATTTCTTTTACCATTTGCGTCATGCCGCTTTCGTAAAGGGCTGCAATTTTTTGGTTGGCTACCCAGTAAATAGCCAGGAATACCGCGGCGTTTAGTAAGAATAACCCCAGTATCCTTTGCTTTATGCTAAGGTTTAAAACCATTTTACGCCTCCTCCCCGAACACTGTTTTGGGCTGTAAACGTTTTGGATTTTGATAGATACCCTTTTGCGGGTCCCAGGGAAAACCAGGGTGGGCGCAACCGATACATGGCGTATAGGCGTTCACACACCACCTGGCCCCACCATTCCACGGCCGAAGAGGACAGTCCGCATAAGTACGCGGACCACGGCAACCAAACCGAAAAAGGCACTTCCCTGGCTCAGAAAGCTTAAGCGTGTATTTATCCTCATTAAAGAACCGAAAATACTGGCAGTGTTCGTGGTTATAGCGTGCATAATAAGCCTTTGGTCTTTTTTTCTCATCAAGGGGTGGAAGTTTGCCAGTGGCGGCAAAATAGGCCACCGTGCCCATAAAACGCCAGGGAGGCAACGGGCAGCCGGGAAGGCGCACGTAATCTTTCAAAAGCCCTTTTCTCCCTGCAAATTCTATCACCGAGACCGCACCTGTTTCTGGCGAAGCCGCAGACACCCCTCCAAAAGCCGCACATGTACCACAGGCAATAAGTAGTTTGGCCCTTGGCAAAAGCTCTTCTAAAACCTGGTTCATGGTGCGTTCACCAACGCGGCAGGCCTCTGGCATCCCTTGAGGCACAGCGCCTTCAAAGCAAAGCACAAACTCTCCCTGAGCTGCCACTTCTGCAATAATCTCTTCGTAGGCCTTGCCCTGTGCGGTGGAAAGAAGGGGATGGCTCATAAGGTCCAGAAAAGCTCTTGAAAAATCAAGAAACAGGGGATCCTCGGAGAAAAAAAGACTTATACTTTCGCCGCTGCAGCCAAGCCCGGAAAGCCATATCACCCTTAACTTGCCTTGTTTTAAAAGTTCAAAACCCCGGGCAATAGCGCTGGTAAATCTTGTGGAACCAAAAAGCCCAATAGAAATAGATGCGCAATAGCGCAAAAATTCTCTTCTGGTAGGCATAACGTCCTCCTTAATGCACACTGCAAGCCATACAGGGATCAAAGCTTCGCACCACCCGGCCAACTTCCCGTAAATCCGAAGAAACTTTAAGGCCAATCAAAGCCTGCTCCACAGGCCCCGGGATCCCTGAAGCATCTCGAGGCGAAAAATTCCAGGTGGTGGGAGTAATCACGTTGTATTGTGACACACGTCCCTGCGAAACTTTGATACGGTGCAGGAGGTCTCCACGGGCAGCCTGCGAAAAAGCGGTGTTTTCCCCCGAGATGTCAGCCTCTGGATCAACGTCAACCATATTGGGAGCATCAGGGTCTATTCTTTCCAGGCACGCAAGGGCGTGCTTTAAAAGGACTTCGGCTTCAAGGGCCCGGGCAAGGTGTCTTCCCATTACGGAAAAGGCTGCTTCTTCTGGCTGGCCAAGGCCTTTTAATTCTGCTATCAGGCGTTCTTTAAGCCCTGGCGTAAGCCAGAGGCGCCCAAGGGGCGTAAGCTCCATGGGTCTTCCACCGTATCGAGGGGCCTTAACCCAAGAATAGCCTTCTTCTTTTTTGGGAAAGGGACGATCGTCCCGATAGTAAGAGTATTTTGTGTCTTCAAAGATGTTTTTGGGATCAAAGGGCTCTTTTTGGCCGTTTAAATAAACACCCGGCGCAAAAACAGGCTTTGAAAGGGCCTTAAGGCCACCAAAGGCCAGGAGATTTCCTGGCCCTTTGCCCACAGAAAAATAAGCTGGAAAACTTCTGGCGAGCCTTTTTACGTCAGGAAGATAAACTTCCTTTACGAAGTTGAGTAAAAGTGCGGTATTTTCACGGGCGCTAAAAATCTCCTCCGCAGTAGGCCTGGTGGTGAAGCCTCCTGGGAAAATACTGTGCCCGAAAGGGACTTTTCCGGTAAAAACAGCCATGGCCCGTCCGCCTCGAGCTACCATCTCAAGAGAACGAGAGTAGCTTTCAAGGTAGTGCCTGACTTCCTGGCTGGATTTTATGGAGTCTGGAAAGCAGCCATTCTGTAGAAAGAAGGGGGCATCTTTTGCGAGAGAAAAATCCACGTAATCAGGAAGTGTCATCTGGTAAAAGTGTATCAGGTGGTCACAGGTGAGATGGAGACCAAGCACCGCATCAAACATGTAACGGGCATTTGGAGGTGGCTCCACCCGATAGATTGGGGCGAGAGCTCTCGCCGCAGCAATGCCATGGGCCTCGTGACACACGCCACAAAGGCGTTGCACAATACGCACGGCATCAAGTGGTCTTCGCCCGCAGAGAATCTTTTCAATTCCCCGATAAGTTTCTCCTATTGCGCGAGCGTCTTTGACCCTTCCGCCATCAAGAACAACATCTACCTTAAGATGCCCTTCTATACGCGTTAATGGCGCAATGGTACTCTTGTGTAGCATCTGCCCTCCTGCCCTAATTTAAGAATTTTCTGCTTTAGAATTTTTTATCGACGAATAGATTTTTTCCTTGAGTAGACGTTTGTTACAAAAGTATTTCGCCTAAACTCCAAAGGCCTTGTAGCAGGTGCGGCAGGGGGAAGGTAATTCCGGGATTTCAAGCACCAGGGATTGATAAAGCGCCTGTTCTCGTCGTTCAAAAGTCAGGCGAAAATCCCGATAAACCTTTTTATGCCAAATTTTTTCAAAAGGCTCGTCCTTTAAGGAACCAAAATATACCTTGGGGACTAAAAGTTCATTGCCGTTAAAAAAGCGAGGGATATGGCTTTCTTTGGTGGGTAAGTGAAGATAGACACAGGGGCTTATTTTTCCCTCTACCGTGACAAAACATGAATTGGTAGGATTTTCCGCGCAAACAAGGACCTCTTCTGGCTTGCAATTTTTGACTACCAATTTAACGCCTGTTTTTTGAGCCGTCTCTTGGGCCTTTTCGACGAATTTTGAGTATTTAGTATTTGTTTCCCGGAGAAAAACGGCTTTTTCGGCGAGCTCACGGGAAGGAATATAATCAAGATTGTTGGCAATTACCTCATCAACCCCGCATTCCTGCGCCAGAAGGACTAAATCCGGGAGTTCTTCTATGGTGTCGGTAAGCATAATAGTAGCAAACACAAGCTTTGGCCGCGAAGACTTCTGGGCAATGAGCTTTACCTGGGCAAGAATATCCTTAAGGCTAGTCTTTCGAAGACGCTTGTGTTTTTCCTCTTTGGCACTGGCAACAGAGATGGCAAGATAATCAAGGCTTTCAAGGCACGGGATGAGTTTTTCTAGCAATATCCCGTTAGTGGTAAGTCCTACACGCGTAAAATGTGCCGCATAAGAAATAAAATCAAGGACTTTGGGATGGAGCAAAGGTTCTCCCCATCCCTGTAAATGAACAAAATCAAAGGCAGAGAAAGGTATCCTTTGAAAAAGGGTAAAATCCATGTGTGTGTTGCCACTGATCAAAAAATAGATGATGAGGACACATGAAACACCTGAGTTGGCAAAAAGTCGAAATCTCTATCTGAGCGGAACGTAATTTGGGACGGACAACGCGTCCTAAAAGGCGCTTTATAAAGCTATACATGAGAGAAAGCGGAAGGCCCTTCAGGCCTTCCGCAAAGCTTATTCTTCTTTTCCTTCACTAGTAAGTTCTTCTTCGATCTCTTTTAAGCGTTCCCGGTAAAAGGCTGCTTCTTCCTCAAGAAAGGCCTTTTTTTCTTCGGGGCTTAAGCTGGCAAGCCAGCGCCGAAAGCCCCAACCTGGGCCGAAGCCACCAAAGAAACGCCAACACCAGCCTCGCTCCCATCCTCTACCCCAACCACGGCCCCATCCACGACCGCGGCCACGACCAAATCCTCCTCGCCAACCAAAACCCCAGCGAAAGCCCCTTCCAAAACCCGGGCCAAAAGACTCAAGAAGCCTGCGGCCTTCTGGGGTGCACCTGCCTAAACCCCTTCCTGTCATGGGACCTTCTCCCAAAGGTCCAGTTCTGTCTAGTCCTGGCATGGCCAACCTCCTCACGGTGGATTCGCAAATAAGTTAACCTTCATGCAACTCAGTGTCAATAACAATTGATTTTTAGGGACTGGCCATTTTTATGAAAAGAGACCTTTGCAAGGATCCGTTCTCATTTTTCGGGAGAAAAGCGGGAACGGATCCGGTAGTTGTGCTTGCAACACTGCTCGTAGCAATTTTGCAAAGATTTCGAAAAATTTTATCTGTGAAGCCTTCGCTTGCCCCTCATTACTTAGGATCAAGATGACAACTTATGAACTTGCATGCTGGAGAAGCGTTAGCGACCAAAGCATCCACACCCCCACCTTGTCGTGCTGAGGGCCCGTTGGGCCCGAAGCATCTAAGGTTCGATTAGTGTATCCCTTCGCCTGTAGCTCAGGGCAGGTTCTTCGCCTACGGATCAGAAGATTAGGTTTAGAGCCTCCTAATAGCAGGTGTTAACGAAAGAATTGCTGGCTATTACTCGCTTTTTGGCCATGGAATTCCTTGAGGAGGTAAAAACTCCCTGGGCCAATAAAAAGGAAGCCCTGCCTCAAACTTCATGATTTCATCCCTGGTAGGATGTGGGAAAACAATACGCCAGGCATGCAACAAAATGGCCCTTCCGAAATAGACACGCTCTTTTGAACCGTACTTGATATCTCCTACAATGGGATGTTTGCGCGCGGCAAGCTGGACCCGTATTTGGTGTTTGCGTCCGGTAAGGGGCTGAACCAACAAAAGAGACTTCTTCCCTTTTTTGAGAAGCCTGAGAAAAGCAAGGCTTGCCTCCTTGCCCTTGGAAGAGACATAGGCTCGCCTCTTTTTTTCGTCCCAGGCAAGACGGTCCTGAAACACGCCTTTTTCAGGAGGGATACCATGCACCACGGCAAGATAGTGCTTTTTGACTTTCTTTTCGCGAAAGGCCTTGGAAAGCCGCTCAGCAGCCTTTGATGTTTTGGCAAAAACCACCACCCCTGAGGTCACCCGGTCTAGCCGATGCACCAGGCCAAGATAGACGTTTCCGGGCTTTTGGTATTCTTCTTTCAGGTATTTTTTGACCATGGCAAAAAGAGACATGTCTCCTGTTTGGTCTCCCTGAACCAGGAGCCCCCCAGGCTTTTCCACCACCAACAAATGATTATCTTCGTAAATAATTAAATCCTTCATAGGAAAGCTTTTTCATATTAGAATCTTTTGCAAAATTTTAGAAGCCCAAACAGGAGACTAACCATGGAAATTTACCTTATTTTGGCTGCGGTCCTGGGAATCTTTATTGCAGTTTTTGCCATCCAAAACGCAGCGCCTGTAACGGTAAAGTTCCTTGTCTGGCAGTTTGAAAGTTCGCTGGCTGTTTTGATAATCATTGCCATATTGGCCGGTATGTTACTGGTACTCCTTATCTCCATCCCTGGAAGGATTAAAAGGCGTAAAGAGCTTTTTGATAAACAGCGAAAAATCCGCGAACTCGAAAAAAAACTAAAAGAACTTGAAAAGGCCCAGACAAACCAATCCACCCAGGAGGCCGCTAAGTGATCGGTTTAATGCCTGTTAAACTAGACGTAGCCCTTGAAGAAAAAAAGCTCCTCTTAAAAGGACTTTACGAAGTTTTTGAAGAAGAGGCCGGTAAATTTTCTTTTGTTTGTGAGCCAGGGTGTGCAGATTGTTGCACGGTAAATGTTCTCGCCACCGGCATAGAAGCCCTTAACCTATTAGACTCGCTTTCTTCAGAAGAAAAAAAGCGCTGGCAGGATAGGCTTAAGCCTTATCAGGGAAAGGAACGTTTGCGCCCGAAGGTAACCCCCAATGAAATGGCTGCCCTTTATATGGCTGGCAAGGAGCCTCCACTTGATGAAGGCTTTTGCTTTGAGCCCTGTCCCTTTCTTGATACCAAAGGCCTTTGCCAAATTTATGAAATGAGGCCGCTTTCTTGTCGTACTTTTTTTTCGCTTAAACGCTGTCGCGAAGAAGGTGAGGCCGTGGTGCCCCCGGAGTTTTTTTCTCTTACCATGGTATTTATGCAGCTTCTTGAAGAAATAGACCTTGCCGGCCTCTACGGCAATTATATCGACCTCTTGCTCTTTTTCTTCGAAAAAGAAGGTAAAAACCCTGAAGAACTCGTTATCCCCCCGGAGCTTTTGGCTAATCGCGAAGCACCGGATTTTGCCATCCCGCCCCAACACGAAGATTACCTCAGGCCTATTTTGGGGAGGCTTTATCGCCACCCTGTAAAGGACAAGACCTTCAAAGACTTGCTTGATGAAGTGAAAGAAAAAATTAAGCCTAAAGAGGCCTTGAGTTTCCTTGGAGAAGCTTTTTCATGAAGCCTACACGGCTTATCTTGATACGCCACGGAAAAGTTAGCGGCCGCCCAGGGGTCCTTTACAGCCAGCATGATATTCCGCTTGCCCCTGAAGGCATAAGGCAAAGCGAATTACTTGTAAAAAACCTGGAAAAGTTGCCCCTTGCTGCGGTTTACGCAAGTGACCTCTCACGGGCCAAATACCCCGCCGAACTGCTGGCCCAGAAAAAAGACCTTCCCCTAATTGTCCGTAAAGAGCTACGCGAAATTGATTTTGGAGCCTGGTCAGGCAAGTCTTACGATGAGCTTTTAAAGATTCCAGCTTTTCAAGAAAGGCTTAAGGACCCAAGCAAGATAAAACCTCCTCAAGGTGAAACTTTAAAAGACTTAAGGGAAAGGGCCCTTTCAGTGATTAAAGAGGCATGCGAGAAGTTTTCCGGTGAAAACGTTGTTTTTTTTACCCACGGCGGCCTGCTACGGGTGGTAATCCTTTGGGCGCTTGGGGCTTCCCTTAAAAATTTCTTCCGTCTTCAGATTGACTACGGCGCCATCAATCTTATTGATTTTTATACGGAAGATCCTCTGGTTCGTCTGGTCAATGCCCCTTACGATCTAGACCCTGAAAAATTAAATAGTAATTCCTGGCTGGTCTAAGGCCATGAAAACGACAAAAAAGAAATCAGTTCTATTTGATTTTTACGATCGTATCGAAATAGGGCTTTATACCCTTCTTATTCTTTCGCTGGTTTTAGCGGTTATTTTTATCTTTTTTGAGATTTTTACCTCATGGTGGCACTATTTAAAGGAAGGGCACCCCATCTACTTTGTTTTTTTCGTATTGGATAGAGCCCTTTTGGCCTTGATGCTCCTTGAAATACTTCACACCATCAAAATTACCCTTAAAGGCTCGATTAAACTTGCCATAGAACCTTTCTTGATGATCGGTATCATTGCTTCTGTGCGGAGAATATTGGTTCTTTCGGTAGAAATCGCCCATCCACCAGAAGGAAAAGTTGTAACAGAGACTATTTTTAAACATTATATGCTTGAGACGGCTCTTCTTATTGTTTTGATTCTTTCTTTTGTGGCGGGTATTATTATTCTGAGACGCTGCTTTAGTACAGGCACTGGAGTAAAATAGCAGCAATTGGGGCTAAAATGTTTGAAGCATTCGAACTGTCAGAAAGATACCGCCAGGTCCTTACCATTGTGGTGGAAGACTACATCCGCCACGCTGAGCCTGTGGGCTCGCGCACGGTCTCAAAGCGCCTTAGGCCTCCTCTTTCGCCGGCCACCGTACGCAACATCATGGCGGATCTCGAAGAACTGGGCTTCTTAACCCAGCCCCATGTCTCTGCCGGGCGCATCCCCACAGAAGAAGGCTTTCGCTACTACGTAGAAAACTTGCTTGAAGCCGAGCCCTTGCCTGAAAACATCCGCGAACGCATCGAATTAGCCTTTGCAAGCGAAGAAATCGAAGATTTATCAGAATTATTGCGTCTGGCCTCAAAACTTCTCACCCAGATGACGGGTTTTCCTTCAGTGGTTTCTGCCCCCAAAATCGGGACCGAACGGCTCCTCAAGATTGACTTTGTCTTCCTGGGCAGAGGCCTTGTGCTGGTGGTGGCAGTGACCGAAGGTGGCATTGTGGTTA
Source organism: Thermodesulfatator atlanticus DSM 21156 (assembly GCF_000421585.1). Taxonomy (NCBI): domain Bacteria; kingdom Pseudomonadati; phylum Thermodesulfobacteriota; class Thermodesulfobacteria; order Thermodesulfobacteriales; family Thermodesulfatatoraceae; genus Thermodesulfatator; species Thermodesulfatator atlanticus. The sequence continues at coordinate 38,075 of NZ_ATXH01000005.1, read as the reverse complement.
ACCGCCTGCTCAAGGTACCGCGAAGTGTCACGCAAAAATCTCTTGAGCGTCTAGCTGAATACCTGAACTACAAGTTGCCCAGGCTCACCCTTGAAGAAGCAAGGGACGAACTCCTAAAAGAAATCGAAGCTGAGCGCAAGTTCTTAGAGAAGCTATTTGCCGAACTCGAAGAAGAAGAGAAAGAAAAAACAGAACCTATTGTCGAGGGGCTTTCAAAACTCCTTGATATTCCTGAGTTCAAAGACGTAAACCGCCTGAAAGAATTGCTAGCTGCCTTTGAAGAAAAAAATATTTTCCTCAAAGTTATTGAACGTTGCCTGGGCAGCCACGGAGTACAGGTGCTTATTGGCTCTGAAACAGGGCTTGGCAGCCCCCGCAACTTAAGCGCCGTGGCCTCTCCTTATGGGAAAAATCACCCCATGGGTGGCCTTGCAGTTATCGGCCCTATCCGTATGGATTACTCCAAAGTGGTCCCGGTTGTTGACTATACTTCAAAGATTGTCTCCCACCTTCTGGACAAGTTTATCCCGCGTACTTAATTTTTCGTTCGAGGAAAAAACGATAGAGGAGTAAGCCTTATGGAAGGGAAGGTTTACCACCTCTATCGTGGTGGTGTGCCAGCGAAAAAAACCGAGGAGGGAACTATAGATATGGAAGCAGAAAAACAGGAAAAGGCTCAGGAAGCTTACCCTGAAAGCCGTGAAGAACTAATCGAACTCATCAAAAAGAAAGAACAAGAAGCCAAAGAATACAAGGAAATGATGCTGCGTTACGCAGCAGAGGTAGAAAACCTTAAAAAAAGCTTTAAGCGCGAGAAAGAAGAATACTTCAAATATGCCCTGGAAACTTTCATGAAAGAACTTTTGCCCTTTGTGGATAACTTAGAAAGGGCCCTTGAGGCCGCAAAACAAAGCCAAGATGTAAAGGCCCTTATAGAGGGTATTGAACTGACCCTTAAAGGGCTTTTGCAAACCCTTGAAAAATTCGGTCTAAAACAATTCGAAGTTGCTATTGGTGAGGCTTTTCAGCCTGAGATCCATGAGGCCTTAACCGTGGAAGAAACCCATGAACACCCTGAAGGTGCGGTAGTTCGCACCTTCCAGAAGGGTTATACCCTTCATGAAAGGGTGATTCGCCCGGCTTTAGTGGCAGTGGCCAAAAAGCCGGCAGATAAACAAACTAACGAAAACAAAACGCCAGGTAGCGGCGAAAACTAAAAAATTATGAATGGAGGGAGAGACTATGAGTGAAAAAAACACAAAACCTTTTGGTATTGACCTGGGAACCACCAACTCCTGCATGGCTATTTATGAAGCAGGAGAACCCAAAGTTATTCCTAACCAGGAAGGTACACGCACTACGCCTTCGGTGGTAGCGTTTCTTGAAGACGGGCAAATTCTCGTGGGCCAGCTTGCCAAACGCCAGGCCATCACCAACGCAGAAAACACCATTTTTGGCATCAAGCGTCTGATGGGGCGCAAGTTCAAAGATCCTGTGGTTCAGGAGTGGGCTAAACGCGTGCCTTATAAAATTGTCGAAGCTCCCAATGGAGACGCCCACGTTGAAGTGCGCGGTAAACGTTACAGCCCCCCTGAGATCTCTGCCATGATTCTGCGCAAGCTCAAAGAAGACGCCAAGGAATATCTTGGCTCTGATGTAACCGAAGCCGTTATTACAGTACCGGCTTATTTTGACGATTCTCAGCGCCAGGCTACCAAAGACGCTGGCCGCATTGCTGGCCTAAACGTGCAGCGCATTATCAATGAACCCACGGCAGCTTGCTTAGCCTACGGGCTTGACAAGAAAAAAGAAGGCACCGTAGCGGTCTTTGACCTTGGTGGTGGAACTTTCGACATCTCTATTCTTGAAATCGGCGAAGGTGTTTTTGAGGTTAAGGCCACCTCTGGTGACACCTTCCTTGGTGGCGAAGACTTTGACATGCGCCTGGTAGATTACATTGCCGAAGAATTCAAAAAAGAACACGGCATTGACCTTCGCCAGGACCGTATGGCGCTTCAGCGTCTGAAAGAAGCTGCGGAAAAGGCTAAGATCGAACTTTCTACCGTACAGGAAACCGAAATCAACCTGCCTTTTATTACCGCAGATGCCAGCGGTCCGAAGCACTTAGTGATGAAAATCACCCGCGCCAAGCTTGAAAGCCTGGTGCAAGACCTTCTTGACCGTTTAGAAGAACCCTGCCGGGTTGCCATGAAAGATGCAGGCATCACCCCGCAAGATATCGACGAAGTTCTTTTGGTTGGTGGCATGACCCGTATGCCTGCGGTGCAACGCAAGGTTAAAGAAATCTTCGGCAAAGAACCTGTAAAAGGAGTCAACCCTGACGAAGTCGTAGCTATGGGGGCGGCCATCCAGGCAGGAGTGCTTAAGGGCGAAGTAAAAGACGTGTTGCTGCTTGACGTAACCCCACTTTCCCTTGGTATCGAAACCCTAGGTGGTGTATTTACCCCTATTATTCCGCGTGGGACCACTATTCCTACGCGCAAGAGCCAGATCTTTACCACGGCTGCGGATAACCAGACCTCGGTTACCATCCACGTGCTTCAGGGTGAGCGCCCCATGGCCAAAGACAACAAGAGCATTGCGCGCTTTGAGCTTGTAGGGATTCCTCCGGCACCGCGTGGGGTACCCCAGATCGAAGTTACCTTTGACATCGACGCCGACGGCATCCTGCACGTAACTGCCAAAGACCTCGCTACCGGGAAAGAACAATCTGTGGTGGTGAAGCCGTCTTCTGGTCTCACTGAAGAAGAAATCGAAAGGATGATCAAAGAAGCTGAAATGCACGCAGAAGAAGACCGCCGTCGTAAAGAACTTATCGAAGCGCGCAACCAGGCCGACAGCATTATCTACTCGGTTGAAAAGTCCCTTTCTGAACTCGGCGATAAAGTGCCTGAGGACTTAAAGAAAGAGATTCAGGACAAGATTGCCAACCTCCGTCAGGTAATGGAAGGAGAAGATATCGACGCTATCCGCAAGGCCACCGAAGAACTCACCCAAGCCTCCTACCGCCTGGCAGAAATGGCTTACAAACAGGCTCAGGCTGGCCAGGCTGGAGCTGGCGGAGCAGGCACTACCGGAGGAACTAGCAGTGCTTCTGGATCCTCTGGTGAGGGCAAATCCGGTGGCGATGACGTAATTGATGCTGATTTTGAAGAGATGAAGTAAGCCAACACATATAAACCAAAAAAGCGGGGCCTAGGCCCCGCTTTTTTGTATGTGAAGATGCGTATAACTTCTGGGAAATATCGCGGCCGTATCCTTAAGGCCCCCAAGACCAGAAACATCCGCCCCATGATGGATAAGGTACGTAAGGCCCTTTTTGACTCTTTGGGGCCTTCTGTACAGGAGGCAAAAGTGCTTGACCTTTTTTGTGGCACAGGAGCCCTGGGAATAGAAGCCCTCTCACGTGGAGCCAAAAACGTTGTTTTTGTCGACAAAAGTGGAGAATCACTTGCCCTTACCAAAGAAAACCTTGCTCGTTTGGGTGAAACTCGTGCTGAGATTTACCGCCTAAATCTCCCCAAAGACCTGGATAAATTAACCCACCTTGCTCCCTTTGATCTGATTTTCATCACGCCCCCTTATGGCACAGGACTTGCTCTGAAAACATTGCAGAAAATAGAACCGCTTTTGGCAAAACACGGAAAAGTGGTAGTGGAAGACGAAATAGGAGTTGATTTTCCCGAAGAAATGGGTTCTTTAACCAAGCACAGGGAAAAATGCTACGGACAGACCAAGCTAGCTTTTTACGGGAGGTAATGAATGGAAAAGCCATCGCTTGCTATTTATCCGGGCGCGTTTGACCCCATCACTTACGGCCACATTGACCTGGTAAAAAGGGCTTTGCGCATCTTTGACCGCTTAATCGTAGCCATCGGAGAAAACCCTGCGAAAAAACCTCTTTTTTCCGTGGAAGAACGCCTGGAAATGATCAGGGAAGCCCTGGATGATTATGAGTTTTGCGACAGGGTTGAGGTGGCAAGCTTTCCTGGTCTTTTGGTGGATTTTGCCAGAGAAAAAGGGGCCTCGGTTATCGTAAGGGGGCTTCGTGCGGTCTCTGATTTTGAATATGAATTCCAGCTGGCCCTGATGAACCGTAAGCTGAACCGCCAGATAGATACCATCTTTCTTATGCCTGGTTTCAGGTGGTTTTATATCAGTTCTACCATCGTCAAGGAAGCAGCGCGTTTTGGCGGAGACGTATCTGATCTTGTTCCTCCAAACGTAAAGGAGAAACTGCGTGAGAAATTTAACGCTACTCTTTAGTTTTCTTTTGTTTTTTATTCTGTGTGCTTCGTTTTCCTGGGCAGAAAGCAAAGTCTTTAACTATGACGTTTCCTGGCTGGGAATCCCCGCAGGTAAAATTAAAATAACTGTCAAGCAAAGAGACGGGCGCACCAAACTCATTGCCAAGGCCAGGACCATAGGTTTAGTAAGGGTATTGCTCCCTTTTGAATCAACCTGGACCACCTGGCTGGATAAAAATGGCTATCCGCGAAGGAGTCGTATTTTACGGATAGAACGTGGCAAAAAGACCCTGAAAGAATACATTTACGACCAACAAAACGGTGTGGTAGAAAAATACCGCAACGGCAAACATGAAAAGACCATCAAGCTAAAAAAATATCCGGTGCATGACGAGCTTTCGGCGTTTTACGCCTCCATGGGGCTTTGTTTTAAGGCCCCTGGAGAAGAAAAAAGTCTTTTGATTTTTGCCAAAAACAAGGCCAATGAAGCGCGGCTCAAATATTTAAAAGACGAAAAAGAAAAAACCCCATGTGGCAGGCTAAAGGCAAAAAAGATAGCCGTTACCTTTGGTTTTCAAAGTGAGCTTATCGAACGCTCTAAAAAAGCCTTGCTCTGGGTGGCTCAAAATATGGTAGTAAAAGGAGAAGGCAAACTAACCCTTGGCCATATCACGGCCAAGCTTTCGAATTGTCCATCAAAGGAGGAGAAAAGCAAATGAGGTTCCCACGCACCGCCGTAGCTGAATTTGCCCGTAAGGCCTGCGAGGCAGGACTAATGGTAGGCTCAGAAGGCAATATCTCGGTAAGGGTAAAAGATCGTGTCTATGTCACGCCTTCTGGAGTATTGAAAAATGAACTCAAGCCAGAAAATATCGTGGTGGTTGACCTTGAAGGGAACATCCTTGAGGGACGCAAGCCCACCACAGAGTTAAAGATGCACCTTGCCCTTTACGCCAAAAGGCAAGATATCTCCGCGATCATACATGCCCATCCTGTTTACACCCTTGCCCTTGATATGGCAGGGGAAGACTTCTCCAAGCCATATCTAGCTGAAATGCCGCTACTTCTTGGCGAAATAGGCCATATTCCTTATGTCCCGCCTGGCACCCCAGCCGTGGGAGAAGCCCTTTCTCAAGAGTCCGAAGGTAAAAACGTTTTTGTACTCAAGAGACATGGTGCGGTAACCCTTGGCAAAAACCTTGAGGAAGCCTTAAACCTCATGCTGGTTCTTGAAAAAGTCGCCAAGGTGATCTTTTTGGCCAAAAATCTTGCTCAAGATATCAAGCCGCTTGAGAAGTTTTAGACAAAAGAGCTTTTACCCTTTGAGTTAACTTAAAAAGGATTACCGCTTCCTCATCGAGGCTTTGCTGGATTTGGATAGTATTAGCAAGCCCGATGGCATTTTTTAGATCCTGACACAGAAAGTTACGACAAATAAGGGGCCTTAGTTTTAAAATGCAGCCGGTCTCTGAGAGAAAAAAACAACCAAGAGGAAACTTGCGCTTTTGCGGAAGCCTAACCCCGGCAAGCAAATTCAAAACCAGCAAAATATCATCGCAATCAAGCTCCATCCCGTTACCGCAGCAGGAAAGCCCGGCTCTGCCACACTCAGCACAGAACTCAAAGGCCCCGGTTTTTTTCATCTCTTCCTGAACGCGCTCAAAGGCCTTTTCGTAAAGGCAGAGAAGTTCATTAAGTTCCTGGTCTTCTAAAAGAGCTACTCTATGAGTTTCAAACATTGAACTGGCGGTTTTGATTTTTTGGGCAATTATTTCGTCTGTTTTCACTTAACAGGGCGGGCCCTTATCAGGTGAGATTTCAAAAAAGACCATGCCGGTAAGGATTTTGGGGTGAAAATAAGTTGATTTGTGCGGCATTACCGTGCCAGCATTGGCGACTTTTTCAAGGGCTAAAACAGGTGTTGGCGCCAAAAGGAAGCCAAATTTCCCACCAGAGGCGTTTTCTATAATACGGGAAGTCCAGGGCATAAAAAATGCCTTCCCCTGGGTTTTAAGCGCGGCTTCGTCAACTCCTAAGGCTTCTTTCATCACCCACGTGAAAATAGCAACCGGAAGACTTGCTACTTCTTTTGGAAATACCTGGGAAAGTTTTTCCCTTAAATTTGGGGCCAGGGTAAAAAGCAAAAGGCGGTCCTCATAAACCAGGATAAATTGATAAGGCTTAAGGTCTTCTAAATAAGCACTTAATTTTTCTTGAGCAATGGAGACTTCCTCCAAATCTCCCCATGAGGAAAGCTTTTGAGCAATCTCTTCAAAGCTAAACGGCAAATTAAGCAAGCGGTGTGTTGGAAGCACCAAAAGCCCGGGCTCTTCAAAAGGGCAAAGATACATCATCATGTAGTGGAAACACCGGGGCGGAGTGGAGCCATAAATTTTTTCCATTTCGCGCATAAAGCGAAGCGCCGTGGTATAGCGATGATGGCCATCGGCAATATAAAGCGGCCCCTTGCCGATGACTTCCTGCACGCAGGCAATTACCTCAGGGTCAGATACTTGCAAAAGTTCATGGGTAAATCCATCGGGGTCTTTAACCTGTAAAAGAGGAGAAGCCTTGCTTTCAAGGGCAGAGATACTTTCTAGCTTTTGGTCGTGATAAAGACAAAAAATCTGGCTAAACTGGGCACAAGTAGCACGCAAAAGCTTAAGCCTGTCTTCGGTGACTTTGTCAAAGGTTTTTTCATGGGGAAGGATCTTTTTCTCCTCCCAGGGCGCTAAGCGCACAAGACTGATAAAACCTTTGCGGACAAAAACCTTCCCTTCCCAGGAAAACTTAAGGCGATAAAGATATACCGAAGGGCTTTTCTCACGGACAAGGACATTTTCTTTGCGCCATTTATCCCATAGGGCTTTGGCCCTGGTATAGCGGTTTTCGTCTTCATTGTCAGAGGCCAAAATTTCTCCAAGCTCCAGATGAAAGACGTTGTAAGGATTTTTCTGGAGATAGGCCCTGTGTTCTTCTGGAGAGACCACGTCGTAAGGAGGGGCAAGGACCTCCTCAAGTGGGACCTTTTTGCTATTGTAACGCCAGCCATAAAATGGTTTTATCTCATTCATGACGGCTGCTTAGCTACTATAGCTTTTGCCATACGTCAACTTTTCCTTGCGTTATCTTGGAGATGACCTTAATTTAAAACAAACTCCACAGGGAAACTATCCCCAGGACAGGAGGAAGAAATGGACTGGCATGAGGGCCTTTATCTCGCCGGAATTGTAGCCGCGGCCTTTTTTGTAGTACTTGTGATTTTTTTGTTAAGCTTTATCGGACGCCTCAAGCAAACCTTAGATAACCTTGATCGTAGTTTATCTGACACTCTTGCCATCTTGAGAGACTTAGAGCTTGAGGTCAAGCCTGTGCTTTCCTCGGCCAATCAAACCCTTGACAATGCAAGTGCCCTTGCCAAACGAATCGATTCTCTGGCAGAAGAAGTTTCTGTTTTACCGCCTGCGGTTAAAGAAATTTTAAAGACATTTAACGAAATTTTCACAGACCTTTCGGACGAACTAAGGGAAACCCTTAAAAAGGTAAATGCGTTGCTTGACGAGACCACCGGGCGCATGCAAAGGGAAGTGCCCGAGGTCCTTGAAGAAGTGGACAAGCTTATTCAACAACTCAACGGCATCGTAGAAGATATTAAGGCCAAGATTGACAAAACCGAACAGTTATTTGAGGCGGTTGAAGAAACTGGCCGTGCTACGAAAGTTATCGCTGAGGTAATATCTAAAAACGTAGCCGAGGCTGCCATTGAAGTAGCCGCAGTGGCTAAAGGGCTCCAGGTAGCCCTTAAAACCTTTAAGAAAAGATTACCAGGAGGTGAAATAGCATGATAGGAGAAAAAAAGTTTTCGTGTTCTGCTTTAGCAGCGTCTTTTTTGTTAGGAGGCATAGTAGGGGCAGGGTTAGCCTTGTTTTTTGCCCCTAAGCCAGGCCGCGAAATAAGAGAAGAACTCTTGGAAACCACTGAAGAATTACGCGAAAAGGCACGCATGGCCGCTGAGGAAGCCCGCCTTAAACTAATTACCACCAAAGATGAACTAGAAGAAAAAGCCGAGGAAGTTAAAAGCCTTTTGGAAGAAAAGACCGAAGAGATCAAAGATGAGCTAAAAGAAAAGGCCGAAGAAGTGGTTTATAAAGGAAAAGAAGTCCTTGAAGAGAAAACCGCCACGTTGCGCGAGGCCATAGAGGCGGGCAAAGAGGCCATGGAAAAAGAAAAAGAACGCCTTTTGGCCAAAATCAAAAAAGAAGAAGGCGAAATCGCCTAGACTTTTACTTCGGCCCAGCCGAGTTTTACACGCAAGATTTCAAAGTAATCCCGCGTCGGGGAGCGTACGATTTTAAGGGCCCTCGGCGCCTTTTTTATTTTTATTTCTTCACCGGGATTGAGGGTAAAATTCAAATGCCCGTCTATGAGGAGGTGAACCTCCTCAGCCTTGTAGAGTAACTTGGCGCAAAGTTCAGCAGCAGCTGGGATCACAATAGGCCTGGCACTTAGCATAAAAGGACAAATCGGAGTTAGAATTACACTTTCACACAAGGGGTGAACAATCGGGCCACCAGCAGAAAGATTGTACGCGGTTGATCCTGTGGGTGTTGAGATAATAAGTCCGTCACCATGATAAACACTTATAAGCTTTTCGTTGTAAGTTACTTCTATATGAATCATGCGCCCTAAGGGACCCTTGATGATAGCGGCTTCGTTTAATGCGATGTAGCCATTTTCGCGAAAATACACTTCGAGCAGAAAACGCTCTTCTAGCTCAAAAGTTCCTTCCCTAAGGGACCTAAAGGCCTGTTCTGCTTCTTCTAACGTGACTTCGGTTAAAAAACCCAGACGGCCGAGGTTTATACCCAGCAGGGGGACATCAAGCCGATAAGCAAGGGGAGCGGCACGCAAAAAAGTGCCGTCTCCGCCCAAGACAATAATAGCTAAGACACGTTTGGACTGGGAAAACTTCTCGATAATTTCAATGCCTTTTTTCAAGAACTGTCTTTCAAGGGCGGCTTTGATAGGAGAAGGGATGGTCGCGCCTTTTTTGACAAAGAGAAGTATCTGTGCCATTGGCCTTTAAATAGCATTTTTTCAAAGAGAAACAAAGAAAAAACTCCCTTGCGAAGAACAACAAAACTTTATACAGACTAACAAAAAATGGGGACAGGCAAAAATGAAAAAGATTTACCTGGACTACAATGCTACTTCTCCGGTGCTTCCTGAAGTACGAGACGTTATTGACTATTACCTTACCGAAGCCTTTGGCAACCCTTCATGTGGCCACCAAATAGGACGCCTGGCCAAAGAGGGGCTTGAAGAAGCACGAAGCAAAGTCGCCTCTTTGATTCAGGCTTCTCGCGAAGAAATAATCTTTGTGTCAGGTGGTACCGAGGCCAATAATCTGGCTTTAATAGGTTCAGCGCTTGCCCAAACCCGAAAAAAACATATTATCACCACGCGTATTGAACATCCTTCAGTGCTGAACCCTCTTATCAAACTCCTTGAAATGGGCTTTGACGTAAGCTTTCTTCCCGTAGATGGCAAGGGCTATGTTGACCCTTCTGACGTGGCTAAAGCCATACGGCCTGATACCTTTCTCGTATCAGTTATGCTTGCAAACAACGAAACAGGGGCGATTCAACCGGTAGCTGAAATAGGAAAAATATGCCGAGAAAAAGAAATCATATTCCACACCGATGCTGCCCAGGCCGTAGGAAAAATTCCTGTTTCCGTCAAGGAAATAAATTGTGATTTGTTGACCATCGCCGGGCACAAAATGTATGCTCCCAAAGGCATTGGAGCGCTATATGTTCGTAAGGGTCTCAGCCTTAGCCCTATAATTTTTGGCGCAGGCCAAGAAAAAGGCCTAAGGCCTGGCACAGAGCCTGTAGCCCTTGCCTGTGGCCTGGGCAAGGCTGCTGAAATAGCCCAAAAAGACCTTCCTGCCGAGGCCAAGCGTCAAAAAGAATTACGGGAAAAACTCTTTGAAGGGCTTAAGAGTCTTTATCCTGCCCTTGTCCGCCACGCAGACCCTGAATTAACCTTACCTAACACCTTAAGCGTTTCTTTTCCTGGCAAACTCGGCTCAGAGATACTTGCAGCCATTCCAGCAATCTGTGCCTCTACCGGAGCCGCCTGTCATGACCGCGGCGAAACGATTTCTCATGTTTTACACGCTATGGGAGTTTCAAAAGAAGTTGCCCTGGGGACTATTCGCTTAAGCCTCGGAAGACACACTTCGTATCAAGACATAGAAACAGCCCTTCATCTTTTCCGTTCTTATTTTGCAGGGTAAAAAGGCTTCATGCCTTTCTTTGACGAGATAGCTTACAGCCTGCTTTTGCCATTTCGTTCACGAAATTTTCGTATTTTTTTCCTTGGGCAAAGTATTTCCCTTATCGGAACCTGGATACACACTACTGCCCAGCGCTGGCTAGTTTACGAACTGACTAACTCTGCCTTTGTTCTGGGAGTCTTGGGAGGAATTGGAAGCCTTCCTATTCTTCTTTTTTCACTTCCTGCCGGCTATCTGGCAGACCATCTCCCTAAGCGCAACCTGCTTCTTGTCTCGCAAAGCATTGCAGCTACCCAGGCAGGCATTCTTACTTTCCTGGTAATGACAAATCAGGTAGAAGTCTGGCATGTTTTGGCTCTCGCCTTTGTCTTAGGGTGTACGGTTGCTTTGGAATTCCCTGTAAGGCATTCGTTTATTTACGAGCTTGTGGGGGAAGAAGCCCTGGTAACAGCGCTTTCTCTTCATTCTACCGCCTTTAACCTGGCGCGCTTTACAGGTCCTGCTATTGCAGGTTTTTTAATGGCCCATTTTGGCCTGGGAGCATGTTTTTTGGCAAACACCTTATCTTATATTCCCATTATCACGGCTCTCGCCTTAATTCCCCTTTCTTCAAACCATAAAAAACCGGTTAAAAAGCCCTGGCAGGGGCTTAAAGAGGGGTTCTCTTTCGCTTGCAAAAACAGACACATCAGGCGCACTCTTATTCTGATTGCAACCACGAGCATTTTTGTTCTTCCTTACGCCATCCTTTTACCAGTGCTGGTGAAAGAAAATTTTGGCGGAGGGGGAAAAGAATTTAGCGCCTTAATGGCGGCTAATGGTTTGGGCACTCTTTGCGGGGCGCTGTGCATGGCCACCTTTGGTCGAGACCTTCCTAAAGAAAAATTTATCCCTGTTAATCTTTTTATTCTTTCAATCTTTTTGGGTTCAATGACCTTGACCACCAAGTTCTATCTTGCCTTTTTATTGCTGATACTTTCTGGTTTTCACATGGTTTGCATGTTTACGTCTGCTAACGCCCACTTGCAACTGAACAGCCCTGACGAACTACGAGGGCGCATTTTGAGTTTGTTCAGCCTGAGTTTTTTAGGCCTTTTTCCGGTGGGAAGTTTTATAGCAGGGACACTTGCGCAATATTTTGGAGCCAAAATGGTACTTTTGGGAGGATGTATAGTTGCTTCTTTAGGAGCCATTTTCTTCGGTATTTTGCCTGCTTTTCGGAAAAAATAATTTTCGATCGGGGATCGTTCCATTTTTCGGGCTGAAAAAATAGGAACGGATCCTTGAGCGGGCCTTAAGAAAAAGTGTTTCGCAAAGATCTCTTAGAATGCTTTTAGTGTTAAATGTTTTGGGTTAAAGTCGGAGATTATGGCTACACCACAGGTGGATTTTCTAAAACTATTTGCTGAGCTTGATAAAGACGTCTTTTTTTACCTTAACCACCACCGCCATAAAATCCTTGACCTTGCTCTGCCCTACTTTAGCGACGAAAAAATTATTTATGCCTTTTTCTTATTCTTCGGGGCTATTCTGGTTTCTCTTTATAAATGGCGGGGACTGATAGTAGCTCTTTTGACCTGGCTTTGTGTACTGGGCACTGACTTTACCTGTGGGCAGATTCTTAAGCCCTATTTTGCCAGGCAACGCCCCCTTGCCGTTTACGAAGGTGTTTACTGTTACAACTACCAAAAAAAAGAATGGTATCAAACCACCAACCCTACCAAAAGCAAAAGTTATTCTTTACCCTCGTGTCATGCGGCTAATGTTGCCTGTGCGGCAACAATCTTGGCCGCATTGCTCCCTCGCTTTTCACTTCTTTTTTGGGCCTTTGCCCTCACGGTAGCCTACTCGCGTATTTATCTCGGAGTTCATTATCCTTTTGATGTTTGCTTCGGGTTTGTTTTGGGATATTTAATTGGTCTTCTGGGAAGAATGATTACTTTGCGCGTGCTAGAAGAATGAAAAACTTTTTTTCCTGGCTTTTTAGTGCGGGAGGGCTGGTCTTACTTGTTTTGCTTGGAGGAAAAATCACCTTTCTCCAGCAAATCTGGCTCAACCTCTCTCCTGATGAAGCTTACTATTGGGATTGGTCACGCGTACTAGACTGGGGGTATTACAGCAAGCCCCCCATGGTGGCCTGGATAATCCATCTCTCAAGCCATGTCATCGGCCATTCGGAATACGGCGTAAGGGTTCCCGCAGCTTTTTTAAACGCGGCCTTTTTAGCCTTTGTCTATTACCTGGGCAGACGGCTTTTTGACGAAAAAGTAGGCTTTTGGGCCATGATTGCCGCAGCAGCAAGCCCCATTGCGGCGGTATATGGTTTTGTGATGACAATTGACCCACCGCTTTTTGCTATCTGGGCCTTGGCCTTATGTCTTGCCTGGAATGCCGTGGAAACTCAAAAGACTCAAGATTTTATAATCCTTGGAGTGGTAATTGGCCTAGGGCTTCTTACCAAACAAACCATGGTTGCTTTTTTGTTTTGCTTTTTCCTTTGGCTTTGGCTTACCCAAAAGTCTCTTTTTTATACGATAAAGCCATATCTTGCGGCACTAATAGCTTTTATCATCTATCTTCCTAATCTCATCTGGAATGCCAAACACGGCTGGATAACCTTTTTACACACCAGTCATCACTTTGAAGAACAGCGTTTTAATCTAGAAGGCCCCTTGCGCTTTTTGGTAGAGCAAGCCGTGGTGATAACCCCTATCACTCTTTTTCTTATACTTTTTGTTTTTTCTCTTTTCGTAAAAAGAGAAAAACTTCGTCAAAACGAAAAAATATCTTTTCTTTTTGTGTTTTCAGCGGTGCCACTGGGACTGGTTCTCCCCCTTTCGTTCATACGCGAAGTAAATGCCAACTGGCCTTACCCTTTTTATATTGCAGCCTTTGTCATGCTTTCGGCACTTATCTTGCGCGGTGCCTGGAAGCCTGCTCAAAAACGCCTAATGCGCGGGCTTTTCTTTGCGGGAATTTTTCTAGGTATGGTGGTAATGCTTGCCACTTATCAACTAGCCCGCACCCCAGAAAAGTTCCCACCAAAAATACAGATGCTCCTTTACAAGTTTAGTGGCTGGAGTGCCTTTGCTAAAGAAGTTCAAAGCTTACGCCAGGATGGCGAAATTATTATCACCGTAAGGCGCGATTTTGCCTCAGAAATGGCCTTTTACCTTCCAGATCACCCCCGAACTTTTACCTTTTGGCAGGGATACATTAAAAGTCAATATGACCTCTGGGATGGGCTCCCTTCACAAATAGGAAAAAACGCGATCCTGTTGCTAAACAACAAAGAAGAAGGGAAAAAATTCGCTGCCTGTTTCGAAAACATAGAATTCCTAAACACTTTTGAACAAAACAACTTTGGCCGTAAAAGAAAGGTCGCTATTTTTAGAGGCTATAGCTTAAAGGCTTGTCCCTATCTTGCCCGCCCAAAGTAACATAAATGAACTAAATTTTTGATGCCCCGCCTTGGAACAAAAGTTTTTTGCCTGTCCCCGTAATTTCGGGTTAAAATTTTTTGATGGCCAAGTTTTATTGTCAGCAATGTGGGTATCAAAGTTTTAAATGGCTTGGGCGTTGCCCGGGATGCGGAAGCTGGGGGACTTTAGTCGAAGAAAACGCTACCCCTTCTAAGAAAGCTAAAAAACCCGCCAAATTTTTTAGCATTACTGAAATTTCGCATCTTGAAGAACCTCGTGTAAAAACTCACCTCTCCGAACTGGACCAGGTTCTTGGTGGCGGCCTGGTGCCAGGCTCCCTTATCCTCCTTGGCGGGGACCCTGGCATTGGCAAATCAACACTTCTTCTTCAGGTGTTAAAAAACCTCGCCACTAAAGGCCACAAAGTAATCTATCTTTCTGGGGAAGAATCACCCCAGCAAATTAAGCTGCGTGCCGAACGACTAAACGCAAACCACGAAAATATCCTTATCATGCCTGAGACTGACCTTTCTTCAGCCCTTGAGGCCACCTTGGCTGAAAAGCCCGTGCTCCTTGCGGTTGATTCCATCCAGACCGTGTTCACCCCTGAGATTTCTTCTGCCCCAGGAAGTGTCTCCCAGGTCAGGGAATGCACCAATAAACTCCTTGAATTCGCAAAAACCCAGGGGGTAACGGTCATCCTGGTGGGCCACGTTACCAAAGAAGGCGCCTTGGCAGGGCCCAGGGTATTAGAACACCTAGTTGATACTGTACTCTACTTCGAAGGAGAAAGAACTGCTCATTTTCGCATTTTAAGGGCGGTAAAAAATCGTTTTGGTTCTACCAACGAAATAGGCGTGTTTGAAATGACGGCTAAAGGGCTCGTGCCAGTAGGTAATCCCTCGGCTTATTTTCTCTCAAACACCGAAAAAACCGCCCCTGGTGCGGTGGTATGTGCCACCATGGAAGGGACAAGGCCCCTTTTAGTAGAGGTCCAGGCCCTTGTCTCAAAAACTCCCCTGGCCACACCCAGACGCACCAGTGTTGGCTTTGATCCCCAGCGACTTTCCATGATAGCTGCCATCCTTGAAAAAAAAGTGGGCCTGAGTTTCTACGACCAGGATATTTATCTGAACGTGGTAGGCGGCATAAAACTAACCGAACCTGGAGCAGACCTTGCCGTGGCCATGGCCCTTGCTTCAAGCAGGCTTGAAAGAACACTTCCTCCAAAGCTTTTTCTTTTTGGTGAAGTTGGTCTTACCGGAGAAGTTCGGCCGGTAGCTTATGCAGAACTTCGCGTAAAAGAAGGTCTCAAGCTGGGATTTGAAGCGCTTTGTGCTCCTAAAGAAAATTTCAAAAACTTGAAAGACAAGCCTCTTGTCAAGACTTTTTGTGTTTCTAATTTACAAGAAGCACTTGAAACACTCATTTTATAGCTTTTCTGTGCTTGCATGCCCTTGAGTTGGCAATTATCATGCATAGAAGACTTCATTAGGAGGAAGAGATGGCTGTTTGTCACGTAACTGACCAAAATTTCGAAGAGGAAGTGCTTAAGTCCGAAATTCCTGTATTAGTTGATTTTTGGGCAGCATGGTGCGGCCCTTGCCGGGCTATTGCTCCGGTTATTGAAGAACTCGCCGAAGAATATGCCGGGCAACTAAAAGTCTGCAAAATGAACGTAGATGAAAACCCGATCACTCCTGGCAAATTTGGTATCCGTGCTATTCCGACCCTGATTTTCTTCAAGGACGGCCAGGCTGTTGATCAAATAACAGGTGCCGTTGCCAAAACCACCATTGAAAGCGTTATTAAAAAACTCATCGGCTAATTTTTCTGTTTCATGTCAGAAGTTTTTGATCTTGCCATTGTGGGAAGTGGCCCGGCGGGCTTAACGGCATACCTTTACGCTGCCCGGGCCCGTTTAAAAGTTGTCTTGCTTGAGCGCCTCTCCCCTGGAGGGCAGGTCCTCATTACCGATTTTGTAGAAAACTACCCTGGCTTCCCTGAAGGTATAGCTGGCTGGGAATTAATCGACCGCTTCGTAGCCCAGGTAAAAAAGCTGGGCTTTGAGCCTTTGCGCGAAGAGGTCACCAAAATCGAAGACCTCGGCCAGTACAAAAAATTGCACCTAGCCGGGGGCAAAGAACTTCTCGCCAAAACGGTAATTATTGCCACGGGAGCAAGACCCAACACTTTAAATGTCCCCGGGGAAAAAGAACTAACCGGCCGTGGGGTTTCTTACTGTGCCACCTGTGATGGTCCCTTTTTCAGGGACCAGGTAGTCGCGGTGGTAGGAGGCGGAAACACCGCGGTCCAAGAAGCCATCTTCTTAACCCGCTTTGCCAAAAAAGTATTTCTTATCCACCGGCGGGATGAACTGCGCGCCCAAAAAATACTCCAGGAACGCGCCCTTTCTAATGAAAAAATTCACCCTATCTGGAATACCGTAGTAGAAGAAATCCTGGGTGACGAAAAAGTAAAGGCGCTAAAACTCAAGAACCACAAGACTGGCGAAGTATCTGAGCTACCTGTTGACGGTGTTTTTATTTTCATCGGCACATCACCCCAGTCAGAATTCGTAAAGGATCTGCTTGAGTGTGATGAACGCGGTTTCATAATCACCGATGCTGAAATGCGCACTAATGTCCCTGGGATTTTTGCAGCCGGAGACGTGCGGGCCAAGGCCTGCCGCCAGATTATCACTGCCTGTGGTGATGGTGCCACTGCGGCCTTTATGGCTGAACACTACCTAGCTGAACTATGAGACACCTCGCTATTCTTTTCTTATGCCTGTTTATTACAGCATGTGGTGGAGGGCCGGGAAAAGGCGGGCTTCTTTCCTGGTTCAAAAAAGAAAATACCGTTGAAACCGCAGATGAGGAGTTGAATCAACTTGTAAAAAAGGCACTTCACTATTATCAGAAGGGTCTGTGGGAACAGGCTGAAGAGGCCTTTCGTGCTATCAGAGACCGCTATCCCGATACCCCTTATGCCCTCTGGGCTGAACTTAAACTGGCTGATGCAAAATTCTTTGCAGGAAACTACGAAGAAGCCATTGTGCTTTACGAGGAATTTGAAAAGCTCCATCCCACTAACGAAGCCATTCCGTACGTAATCTATCAGATTGGAACCTGCTATTATAAATTAAAACTTCCACCTGATCGGGACCAGTCTTTCACCAAAAAAGCCATTGAAAATTACGAACGCTTAGTTAAACGCTTTCCAGACTCCCCCTATACCCTGGAAGCCCAAAAACGTATTGAAGAATGTCGTGCAACCCTTGGGGCGCATGAGCTTTACGTAGCGAAATTTTACTATCGTACCAAGCGTTATCGTGCGGCCTATTATCGTCTGCTTTATTTGCTTGAAACTTATCCTGAAACCAAACCTGCAGCCAAGGCACGCACTATGGTAGCCAAGTATTACCGCAAGGCCCTCGAAGAAACAAAGGCCCTTGCTGAGGGAACCCTTAAAGATTTCTGGGGAAGACCTTACCCTTAAGTTTTTCTCTCGCTTTCTGAGTCTTCGGAAATTATCTCTTCAAGGCCTTCGATTTCTTCAAAAAGTTCCAGGGAAAGCTCTTCCTCGTCTTTGTCTTTGCTCTCAAGCTCTTCTATGGGACTGCCCTCTAAATCCTGAGCATCAAGCTCTATTTCGGGAAGTTCTTCTATGAGGTCTCTTTCTTCAGGGATAGGGATTTCTTCTAAAACTTCCTCGTCAAGGGCTGAAGCCTCAAGAGAAGAAGTATCAAGCTCTTCAAGCAGGTCTTCGGAAGAATCTTCTTCCGGAAATACCAAGTCTTCTAGAGATGCTGCTGAAGACGCTTCAGAAGAGACCTCGTGAAGGATGTCATCTCTCTCAAGAAGGGCTTCGGCGCCTTCAATGGCAACGGTAGTTTCTTCTCCTGTCACATCTTCAAAGGGTTCTTCTAAAACCTGGAAAAGTTCATCCCACCAGTTTGCTGAAATTTCAGGAAAAGGACCAAAAAGCTCGGCAAGGTCTGAGACATCTTTGCCGCATTCCGGACACGTTTTGAAAAACTCAGCAATGATAAATTTACATTGAGGGCAGCGCATTTTTGCCTCCACTTATTTTTTGCAATAACCTACACAAAAATTTATAATACGTTGTATGAAAAAGGTCCTATATTTTATTATCGCCATTTTAGCGCTGAGCTTGACAAGTTGCGCCTCTGTGCCAGAAAGAAATCTCGCCTCTGATGCTTCCTTGGTAAGGAAGGGCTTTTCCACCAAAGAAGAAGTCTATCAACTCCTTGGCAAACCAGACAAAATCATCCACAAAGACTCTGAAACAGAAGAATGGTATTATTACCAAGTGAACGAAAACATATGGAAAAAAATCCCCCTTTTGAGCGCCAAGTTTGGTAAGGAAGAGATCGAAGTTTTAAAGATAACCTTCCACGGAGACAGAGTTTTTGACTGCATTTACTACGTAACCGAAAGACACTGATATGCCAGAGCCTGATATTTACCGAAAAGCGCGCGAGCGCATGGTGCAGACCCAAATTGCCGCCCGTGGCATTAAAGACCCGCGGGTACTGGCAGCTATGTTAAAAGTTCCCCGCCATCTCTTTGTGGAGGAAGCCTTAAAAGACCAGGCTTACGGAGACTATCCCTTACCCATTGGCGAAGGGCAAACCATCTCTCAACCTTATATCGTAGCCTTGATGACCGAGGCCCTTGAATTAAAAGGCCCAGAAAAGGTCCTGGAGGTTGGCACTGGCTCGGGATACCAGGCTGCCATCCTGGCAGAGCTTGCCCGCTGGGTTTATTCCATTGAGCGCTATCCAAGTCTTGCCCACCGGGCCAAAAGAATCCTCGAAAAACTCGGCTACAACAACGTCATTATCAAAGTGGGCGATGGCACCAAAGGCTGGCCAGAAGCAGCCCCTTTTGACGCTATCATCGTTACCGCAGCAGGGCCCAAGATCCCAGAACCCCTCATCGAACAGCTAAAAGACGGCGGACGTTTAGTTATGCCCGTGGGAGACGAATGGTCCCAATATCTCATCAAGGTAATCAAAAAAGACGGCCAACTCATCAAAGAAAATTTAGGCGCAGTTAGATTCGTAAAGCTAGTGGGAGAATATGGATTTAAAGAATAGAAGGCGTATTGCTATTTTTGGCGCCGGCATTTGCGATGAAGAAATCTACAACCTTGCCTATGAAGTAGGCAAGCTCCTTGCCCCCAAGGCTATTGTCTATACCGGTGGCCTTGGAGGAGTCATGGAAGCTGCAAGCCGCGGGGCCTTTGAAGCGGGCGGCATAACGGTAGGCATACTCCCAGGAAATCGCGCCGAGGATGCCAACCCCTATGTCTTGGTCCCCGTAGTTACAGACATAGGGCATGCCAGAAACGTGGTGCTGGTGCGCACTGCCGAAGCAGCTATTGCCATCTCAGGGGGCTACGGGACTTTATCAGAGATAGCCCTGGCCTTAAAAACCTGGAAACCCGTGATTGGCCTTCGTACCTGGGCAGGCATTGACGGCGTAACTTACGTTGATACCCCCGAAGAAGCGGTAGCCAAAGTTTTTGAAGCCCTTGCCGCCAAACGCGAAGAACTTTAATTCCTTTGCGCTAGGATATCTCTTACCTCTTGAGATATTTTCTTTACCTGTTCTTTGGCTTCGCGCACGTCAAAAGTCAAAATCTCACCCCTGCGCATAACAAACTCCCCTGCCACCATGACGTCGGTTACGTCTCCTGCCCTGGCACTATAAACCAGGAGCGAAAAAGGCTCATAGCAAGGCACCAGGTTTTCTTTGTCAAGGGAGACTACGCAAAGGTCTGCCTGGTAGCCTTCTTTCAAGGCACCCAAAATATCCCAGCCCAAAGCTTTTGCCCCTAAAGAAGTTGCCATTTCAAAGACTTTTTGCGCAGGAAGCCTGGTAGGGTCAAAAGTGAGGCCCTTTTGAATTAAGGCTGCGGTGCGCATCTCTCCCAAAAGGTCAAGGTCGTTATTACTTGCTGGCCCATCAGTGCCAATTCCCACACAAACACCAGCTTCAAGAAGCGCTGGCACTGGCGCTATCCCTGAACCAAGCTTTAAATTACTCTCAGGGCAATGAGCAACTTTTACTTTTTTTTGAGCCAAAAGTTCTATTTCTTCATCGGTAAGCTGCACTGCGTGGGCCACTAAAAGTCTTTCATGAAGCAGCCCCAAGGAATCAAGATGTGCCGGTGGATTTTGGCCATAACGGGCCTTGATAAGAGAGACTTCTTCTCGAGTTTCAGAAAGATGGATATGAATTAACGCCCCGTAACGATCGGCGATAGCAGCCGCTCTCTTAAGGGTGTCTGGCGAGCAGGTATAAGTAGCATGGGGGCAGACCATGATCTTTATGCGAGGGTGATTGGCAAATTCCTTGAGCAATTCTTCGGTAAGGGCAAGGCCTTTTTCAAGGGGGCCGTAGCTTGGCGAGGGAAAATCAAAGAGCCCCTCTCCTAAAGTAGCCCGCACCCCTGTTTCTTCAACGGCTCTTATGACTTCCTTTTCAAAGAGATACATGTCTGCAAAAAGGGTAACGCCTGAACGCAGCATTTCAGCAATGGCAAGCTTGGTTCCCCAATACACCCAATACGCACGCAAATGCTTTTCCACAGGGAAGATATAATTTTCAAGCCAGGTCATAAGAGGAAGGTCGTCTGCCAAGCCACGAAAGATGGTCATGGGAGCATGGGTATGAGCATTCACAAGTCCCGGGAAAACAATGCTTTCGCCAAAGTCGATTATCTCGGCCTGAGGGAATTTGTCTTTGATATCGCTTACAGGGCCAAGCGCTTTTATCTGAGACCCTTCAACTACCAAGGCGTGGTCTTTTTTGGGTTCTTCGGTTGCTGACGTAATAACATATTTGGCACAAAGTATTTTCATCTTGCCCCCTTACTTGACGCTCAAATTATTTTGCCTTATCAGGCCTTTATGCTCTGGTTTTTACTGGCATTAAATACCGCACTTTTTACCGCCTGTGGAGATGCCTTAAGCAAACATTATTTGCGACACCTGGGGACCCCTAGCATGGTTATGGCCCGTATTTTAGGGCCAAGCGTTATTTTTCTCCCGGTATTGCTTTTCTGGCCCTGGCCTGAGCTTTCTCAGTCTTTCTGGAAAACTATCGCCATTTTATATCCCCTTGAGACCATTGCCATTCTTTGCTACATGGAGGCAATTCGGATCTCTCCTCTTTCTTTGACAGTGCCTTACCTTGCCTTTACTCCTGCCTTTATCATCCTCACAGGCTACGTTATTTTAGGCGAAAAATTGAGCACCGCAGGCACTTTCGGCATTTTTTTGATTGTTTGCGGAAGCTACTTTCTTAATCTTTCCCTTGCGCGCTATGGCTTCTGGCATCCCTTAAAAGCCATTTTTAAAGAACGTGGTTCGGTTTTGATGCTGCTGGTAGCTTTTATTTACGCCTTTACTTCGGTGCTTTTGAAAGTAGCTATTAAACACTCTGAACGCTTTTTCTTTGCGATTTTTTATTACGGTTTCTTGGGCATATTCGTGGCCTTAGCCCTTACGCTCTTTTGCCGCCAAACACCTTGGACGGTTTTTAAAAATGCCCCAAAAGGGGCAAGTCTTGTGTCTATCTCTCAAGCCGTAGCAGCGGTTTGTCATGTGTGGGCCATAAGCCTTGCACCTGCAGCCTATATGATCGCGGTTAAAAGACTAAGTGTGCTTTTTGGGGTGGTCATCGGTGGTATCTTCTTCGGAGAAAAAGCCTTTGGCGAGCGTTTATTTGGGGCTATTTTAATGCTTGCAGGTGTATTTTTAATTGCCCTTTCAGGATGAGCGAAAACATCTTTGTAGAAATTTATGAAAGGCTTTTCAGGCATTTTGGCCCCCAGCATTGGTGGCCAGGGGAGAGCCCTTTTGAAGTTTGCGTAGGGGCCATTTTGACGCAGAATACCAACTGGCAAAACGTGGAAAGGGCCATAAAAAACCTGAAAGACCACGAACTGCTTTCGCCGCACGCTCTTTATGATGCTCCCCCAGAAGTAGTAGCAAACCTGATAAAACCCGCAGGGTATTTCAGGGTTAAAACCAAACGCCTAAAAAATTTCATCAAAATGCTTGTGGAAGAATTCGAAGGGGACCTTGACCTGCTTTTTGAGCTTGGCGTTCAGGCTGCCAGAGAAAAACTTCTTTCAGTCTCCGGAATCGGACCAGAAACCGCAGATTCTATCCTCCTTTATGCCGGGAACCTTCCCATCTTTGTAATCGATGCTTATACCCGCAGGATTTTGCTGCGCCACGGGCTTGCCACCGAAGAAATGGATTATCACGAACTTCAAAAACTTTTTATGGACAATCTCCCGGAAGACGTAAGCCTTTTTAACGAGTACCACGCCCTTTTAGTTGCCACAGGGAAAAACTACTGCCGCCCTAAAAAACCTATCTGCTCAAAGTGCCCTTTAGAAGGTGTTTCCTATTGAGCTTTAGCCTTTTGCCAGGCTTTACACGGAGCCACCCTAGAGACAAAACGAAGCCAGAGATACCCCGAAACTCCTGCAAGGAAAGACGCCATAATAATGGCTGCTTTAGCCTGTTCAATAAAGGCCGCATTTCCCTTAAACGCAAGCTCTGAGATAAAAATAGACATGGTAAAACCTATTCCTGCCAAAAGCCCCACGCCCCAATAGTGGCACAAGCGTACCCCGTCGGGGAAAGAAACTATGCCAAACCTGCGCCCTAAAAAGGCCATAGTGGTTATGCCAAGGGGTTTTCCTAAAAGCAAACCAAGCATAACTCCCAGAGAAAGGGGCTTTTGCCAGACGGACTTGACCACCGAAAGATCAAGATGAACCCCTGCATTAGCCAGGGCAAAAAGAGGTATAACAATTAAAGCCACAGGCAAATGAAGAGCATGCTCCATACGATAAAGAGGAGACCTTACTTCTACGGCTATTTTTTCCACGGCACTGGCCATGATACGTTGCTCTTCGGTAAGCACCCTTGGGTCTGGGTGGTATTTACATCTTCTCTGGAGGAGCATCTGAAGGGCATCAATAAAATGCGCCGGGCTGATTTTGGGTTTAGAAGGAATGGTAAAAGCAGTAAGCACCCCAGCCACCGTAGCATGAACCCCTGAAACCAACATAGCAGCCCAGACAAAAATCCCCCCTAAAAGATAGGGTATAACGTGATGGATACCAGCACGATTGCATATCCATAAGGCAAGTAAAATGGCCCCTGCAACTCCTAACGCCCAAAAATTGATGCTCTTGGTATAAAAAAGGGCAATTACTAAAACAGCTCCCAGGTCATCTACAATGGCAAGGGCTACCAAGAAAGTCAGCAAAGAAGGGGGAATCTTGCGCCCTAACATCACCAATACACTGATAGCAAAAGCAATATCAGTGGCCATGGGAATTCCCCATCCACTGATTGTTGGTTTCCCCATGTTAACCATGACAAAAACAAGGGCAGGAAAAAGCATCCCGCCAATGGCTCCCAATACTGGCAAAAGGGCTGCCCTTAGGTCAGAAAGCTCTCCTACCAGGATTTCTCGTTTTATTTCAAGGCCTATGATGAAAAAGAAAAAAGTCATCAAACCTTCGTTTATCCAGTGGTGCAGGGAATAACTAAGACATTTATCTCCAATACAAATAGAAAGAGGAGTTTCAAAAATGTGATGATATGCCTCGCTTAAGGGAGAATTAGCAAGAATTAGCGCGATAGCTGTAGTCAGCATCAAAGAAAGGGCTGTGGCTGTTTGAGATTTAATAAACCTTTCAAGCGGCGTCAGGAACTTGTCGGTAGCCCTTTCCCAGGGGGCAAAAATTCTGTAAATATCAGGAATTGGGACCTTATCCTCCATGACTTTCTCCCTGGTAATTTTTAGGTATCAAAGCTGCCAAGCCTTCTCTGAGATCAGCGCCGGTAGGCATTTGATAAACACGCAAATCAAATTCTCCTGCGGTTGAAAGAATATGGTCAAAGATATCTGCCTGGACTTTTTCGTAAGGAATCCAACGGGTATCTGCCACAAAACAGTAAACTTCAAGCGGAATCCCCTGAGGCGTTGGGGCAAGCTGTCTTACCATTAAGGTCATGTCTTTGCGGATTTTGGGATGATTTTTCAGGTATTCCTCGATATAAATACGAAAAGTGCCAAGATTAGTAAGTCTTCGCCCGTTTAAAGGAGAGGCTTCAGTATCAATACCTTTTTTTCGGTTGTAAGCCTCTATTTCGACTAGTTTCTGGCTAAGATAATCCTTTAACAAATGGACTTTTTGTAGGCGGGATAAGAGCTCGTCATCAAGAAGTTTAACAGTTGCCTGGTCAACCAGAATGGCCCTTTTGATACGGCGGCCACCAGCAAGCTCCATCCCTCGCCAATTCTTGAAAGACTCCTCTAAGAATTTAAAAGTAGGAATAACTACGATAGTTTTATCCCAGTTCTGCACTTTTACCGTATGAAGGGCAATATCTATGACTTCACCGTCTGCTCCGAATTTGGGCATTTCAATCCAATCACCAAGCCGGAATAAATCCTGAGAAACAATCTGAAAGCTTGCCACAAAGGAAAGGAGCGTGTGACGAAAAATAATCAATAAGACCGCACTTAAGGCGCCTAAACCTGACAGAAAGACCCAGGGAGACTTATTCAAAAGGGTAGCCAGACCGATAATTACCCCTGCCGCGTAAACAAAAAGCTTTACTATCTGGATGTAGCCCTTGATGGGGTGCTCTTTGGCAATGGGATGCGTCTCGTAAATGGCTGCTCCAACAGAAAGCATCCTGTCAATAAAAAGAACCGCCAAAACCACCCAGCCTACCTCTGCCAGGCGCTCAAGATACGGTGCCCAGGAAGGAATCAAATTTGCCACATAAAAAAGAATAATAAGCGCAATAGCATAGGCTGCGAGATCATAAACCCTGAAACGCGAAAGATAATCGTCCCAGCGATTAGGCGAACGCCTGGACAAACGATGCGCGGTCTCAACGACCACTTTGCGAGAGATCACATAAGAGGCAAAAGCGAGGATGATAACTACGGCTAGACGTAACAGGGGGTTTCCAAGAATTTTCTGAAAAATAATGGTAAAATTTTCCACGCAAGCAAATATACCATTGAGGTGGGAGTTTGACATTTCCTTTTGGAGCCTTTTCTCACGTAAAAGACGCCCTGGCAATTTTTGATGCTGATTTTCGTTTGCTTTTTGCTAACAAAGAATTCTTGCGCCTTTTTAAAAAGAATAAACTTCCAGCATTTATCACAGATCAGTTTGAATCTTTCCCTGAAGGCTTTGGACTTTTTGAGGTCGTAGGGATAAAAGCAAATGGGAAGACATTTCCCGCTGAAGTCGTAATCCTTCCTTACGAAAAATCATTAAGACAAATACTGGTGCGGGATATTAGTGAGCGGCGTGCAACAGAAGAGATGTGGCTCCAGGCGGAACGCCTCACGGCCATGGGAAAATTAGCCGGCGAAATCGCCCATGAAATCAATAATCCTTTAGGAGGAATTCTCCTTTACGCAAACCTCCTAAAAGAAGACCTTGAACAAGAAGGTAGGCTTTGGGAATATACAGACAAAATCATAAAACTGGCCACCAAGTGCCGTATTATTGCCAAGGCCCTTCTAAATTTTGGGCGTCCAGACACCAGCTTGAATGACTGGATTGACATAAACAGGCTTTTAATCGATATGTTTGCCTTAATCGAAGACCACCGACTTTTCCGCGAGGTTGATATTGTCTGGGAATTAGAAAAGCAAATTCCTCTGGTTCAGGGAAATCGCAGCCAGCTTGAACAACTCACCCTAAATCTTATCATAAATGCCGGAGAAGCATTAAATGGCAAAGGTCGCATCATATTTCGCACCTATTTCTCCACTGAAGAAGAAATGGTTGTTATGGAGGTTGAAGATAACGGGCCAGGAATCCCACAAGAGATATTACCCCGCATTTTTGAACCTTTTTTTACTACTAAAAAAGGCGGAAAAGGTACAGGTTTGGGGCTTTCCATTTGTCACGGTATAGTTAAGCGCCACGAAGGAAAGATCGAAGTAAAAAGCAAACCAGGGCAAACAATCTTTAAAGTAAAGCTTCCAAGGATACATTTCGAACATGATTAAAGGCAAAATTCTCATAATTGACGATGATCCTGGCATAAGAGACGCCTGCTTTCACGTGCTCACCCGCAGCGGCTACGAAGTAGAGATGGCTGCCGAGGCCTATGAAGGGCTCCAAATTCTCGAACAATATGATTTTGATATCGTTTTGCTTGACTTGAAAATGCCCGGGGTAAACGGACTCGAGATCCTTGAAAAGATAAAAGAAACAGACCCTCTTACAGAAGTAATCATCATTACGGCATACGGCTCTATAGAAACCGTAGTGGAAGCGATGAGAAAGGGAGCCAGTGATTTCTTACAAAAACCTTTCAATCCCGACGAACTAAAAATATCTGTGGAAAAGGCTTTTCGCCGCAGAAAGCTTGCCCTTGAAAATATTTACCTAAAAAACACCCTGGCTGAAAAAGAAGGCAAAAACATCATTGTCGGTATAAGCCAGACGATAAAGCAAATAATAAACATGGCCCGTCTGGTGGCCCAAACGGACTCAACAGTTTTAATAACAGGAGAGTCTGGCACAGGGAAAGGCCTTCTTGCCCGCAAGATTCACGAAATGAGCCCAAGGGCAAGCGGCCCTTTTGTGGCTGTAGATTGTGGGACCCTTGTCCCCACTCTTTTTGAATCAGAACTCTTCGGCCATGTTAAAGGCGCCTTTACCGGAGCCACGGAACACAAAATAGGCAAATTTGAACTGGCAAACGGCGGAACTATCTTTTTTGACGAAATAGGCAATATTTCTATAGAAATCCAGGCCAAACTACTTAAAGCCGTAGAAGACAAAGAAATATCTCCTGTGGGAGGGCACCGAGTCTCTAAAGTAGATGTGAGGATTGTCGCGGCTACTAACAAAGATCTTGAAGAAGAGATTAAAAAGGGCGGCTTTCGGCAAGATCTTTTCTACCGCTTAAACGTTGTTTCTATCCATATTCCACCTTTGCGCGAACGCCGTGAAGACATACCTGTTCTTGCCCGTTACTTCCTTAAAAAATTTGCCAAAAAGTACCGTAAAAAAATCTTAGATTTCGAAGAAGAAGTATTGAAAACCCTTTCGCAATATGCCTGGCCAGGAAATGTAAGGGAACTAGAGAACACCATTGAAAGACTAGTTATTTTCGCTAACGACGCCCTGATTACACTCTCTGATTTACACCTTGCAGGCTTTAAGCCCAAGAAAGAAAGTTTCTTCCCAGATGACCTGCCTTTAGAAGAAATAGAAAAACGATACATCCTGCATATATTTCAAAAATACGGAGGAAATAAAACCAAAACAGCCCAAATTCTTCGCATTGACCGCAAGACCCTTCGCGAAAAACTCCGCCGCTGGGGTTTGGCTTAAAAAATTTTCCATAGATTGCCGATACCCTCATACAAGATGTTTGCGTTTTTTTACCATCTCCCCATTCGCTGGCGCATTCTGCTGCCATTTGGCAGTCTCCTGTTCGTAGCTTTTTTGATAGGAAGCTGGCTTGGCACAACAGAAATAAAAAATTTCGAGAAATTTCTGCTACAAGAAGAAGAAAAGTTTGCCCATAACGATATACTCTTATTTGAAAATCAGGCTAAAAACCTTGCCCTTTTAGCCAAAGTAATCGACCCAAATTTTGTCAAAGGAAAAGAAATAGCCGGATATAAAGTCACTTTTTATCCTACCACACAAAAACCAAACTTTGATGAATATTGGGAGCTAACTCTAGAAGACAAGCCAATCATAAAAGGTATAGCATATCAGAAAGAAAAAAACATAACCGTTAAAATAACTGCCCCTTTAAAGGAATTTGCAAAACTAATAGAAAAAGAGAATCAGATCAGAAATGGCATATACTATATCCACAAAGGAAAAATAATTGCAGACAAAAAAATAATACCTGAGAAAATATTAAACGGATTACCCAAAGAATTTCCATCAAACTTGACCTTTAAAGGGAAAAACTTTATTGCTATTCCTTTTAAAAATAGAGAAGGCCAAACCTGGGGGTTTTATGTTAGGGAAACAGAAATATCTCTCTTGAAGGGACTAGCACAAAAATTAATAAAACAAAACGCAATAACTGCCTTTTTATTTATAATTATTGCTCTAAGCATAGTATCTTTTGTCACCAAACAATTTGTATGCATCCCACTAGAAAATCTTAAAAAGCAAGTAGAAAATATTTCAAGAGGAATTGAAAAACGACTTAGAACAGAAATACAAGAATCTTTCCTAAAGATTACTGGCAAAGATGAAATCTCTCTGCTGGCAAAAAGTATTAATGACCTTGTAAAAGAACTAGATGAACTTGCATCATTTAGGCAAACAATAGAAACAGACGAAACCGCTCACGAAGTATATCAACGACTTGCCGATGTTTTTGAAAAAAAATTCAACCTTAAAAATTTTACAATACTTGAAGTACACCAAAACAATAAACAAAAAATGGCAACAAAGATCAACAAGCTAAATAAAAACAATTACTACAACTGCTTAAAAAGCATAAATGAAAATCCAAAACTATGCAGAGTATTTCGCAGTGCACTAATGGCAAGTTCTCTCCATTTTACCTATTATTGCAATTATTTCAAAAATCAAGAGAAAGATTACATTTGTTTACCGATGAAAGAAGGCAGAAAAGTTATTGGAGTAGTCCATTTTCAACTAGAGAAAAATGAAAGATCGAAAAAAGAAATCGAAATAATCAATGAAAAAGTAACTGCCTACCTCCAAGAGGCTGCTCCTATAATTGAGGCCAAAAGATTTGCAGAAAAATTAAAAGAAATGTCTTTAAAAGACAGCTTGACCGGACTATATAATAAACGCCTACTCGAAGAGCTTATCCCTCAGATTTCAGCAGGCATAATAAGAAGAAAAAGCAACATAGGTGTTATCATGTTTGACATAGACCACTTCAAAGACATAAACGACAACTACGGACACTTATTTGGAGATTTTGTTTTAGCCAAGATCGCTAACATTTTATCTTCTTGTTTACGAAAAAGCGATTTTGCCATTCGCTACGGAGGAGAAGAATTTTTAGTTCTACTAGTAGATGCCAATCCTGACACCACATTACAAGTAGCAGAGAGAATAAGAAAACAAATTCAAAAAACCAATTTTTCGCACGAAGGAAAAGTCACCACTATAACTATCTCTGGTGGGATCGCAGAGTTTCCCGAAGACGATGATGATTTATGGCAAGTAATTAACTTTGCCGATATCGCTCTTTACGAAGCAAAAAGAAGAGGCAGGAATAGAATTGTCAGGTTTGAAAAAAGTTTTCTAAAAAATTGAAAGAAAAAGCAATTTTAAATGCCAATCATTATGACGCTTTCCAAAACCAAAAAGGCCGTTTAGAAGTTGAAAATTAAACCCGTCTTTTCTTGTTTCGTAACTTAATAAAAAAGCAAGTTCCAGGATCTTTTTATCTTTGGTGCAATCATGACGATAAAAACCCCAAAGGGCCTTTGAGCGCGTAGTACCGTCAGGGAACCGAATGTATTCGTAAAGCTTAAGCAAAGGAGCTATGGTACGGTCAATACCCTCATGGTGAAAAGGAATTATCGCCGGGATAAAAAACACCTTTGAGCCATCTTCGCGGCGCATATGTTCCGCTAAAGGCCAGAGACGGCCGAATTCGTAATAAATTTTCCCATTTTCGTCTTTTATGCGGGTAAAACGACTAAAAAGCAACACCCGGCTTTCATTTTGATAAATTTTTTTGGGGCATAGGCATAAGATGTCACGATAAAAAAGAAAAAAGGGCCAGAGAAAAAAGTGATAATCGCTATCTTCTATTTTGCGGTGTCCCAAAAGAGGCCAAAATTTTCTTTCATGATAAGGGGGATTTTTCCCTTCGCCAAAGGTGAAAAACGGCCTTGGTAAATCCAAGCGGGTGGTATCGGTTTTTTCGTTACGATAATACCTGAATAAAGGCCACAATAACGTATAACGCCTAAAATTAGGCGATTTTTCCTGAATCCAGAAAGGGAAAAACATTTTTCTCTCGGCAAAGCTGTCTTCTCCTTCACGCCACTTGAGATAACCAAAAAAGGGCCACAGGAAAAATTTGCGCTCGTAAAAATCTTTTTTTATGCGCACCCCGTAAATTGGCCAGAACTTGCGCTGATAAAGAGTTGGGCCATCGGTGCGGTTATAAAATGGCCAAAAATAAGTACGAGAAATGTTTTCATCTATGCGTGAACGGATGTAAACCGGCCACATGTAAAACTTGATCTCATCTTTGCCAAAAAAATCATAAAGCGTCCCGTAAAAAGGGAAAAAACCCCAATATTTTTGGCCTTGTGGCGATTCTCCCCAAAAATAGAGTAAAAAGCTACGGAAGTGTTTCTTCTTGGAATGATTGTCATCTACTGAAATAAAAGGAATGAACCTTAAGCGAGAGTAATCTTTCCCCCGCTGATAATGCCCAAGCGGGCTAAGAAAATAGAAATCATATTGATCTGGCCCCTTTACCTCTGCCCAAAAGGGCCTAAAAGCCGTGGCGCTTTCTTTGGGTGTTCTATAGGAATAAATTAACGGGCCAAATAATTCCAGCTCACGAGCACTTTTGTCGCTTGATTCCTGGTAAAAGAAAAGGGGCCACCAGTTTCTGCGCACACCCGCTTCTGCCAGGCCAGCAAAGAGAAAAAAACTTGCTATCAATAAAAACAGGGCCAAGTTTTTTTTCACGGCTGCTCCTATTGAAGCACCATGCCACCAACAGTACCCAAGATGGTAATGGGCATCTGCTCCTGAAGACCCACGGCTGCCTGGTTTACGTTGCGCAATGTCTTTTTAAGTTCCAGATAAAGGGTATCATCGGTAAGAAGCTTACCCAGCGTGCCTTCACCTGATTCAAGACGCTGGGCAACATTGTTAAGCGATTTAACTGTTTCATTCAGTTGATTGTAAAGCTCGTCATCAGAGATAAGTTTTCCAAGGGTTCCTTCGCCTGATTCAAGCTTTTGAGCAACCTGCTTTAAAGTGCGAGAAGTTTCGTTAAGATCTGCAATAGTTTGTTCTATCTCTTTATAAAGGGTGTCGTCATTTAGTAATTTGCCAAGGGTGCCTTCTCCTTGATTAATTTTTATAGCTGCTTGATTTAGATTATCAGCGATAGACTCGAGTTTATAATAAAGCTTATCATCAGCTATTAACTTACCTAAAGTTCCTTCTCCTTTGGCTAACTTTTCGTTAATCTCGCGAAAGGCCTTGGCTGCTTCACGCACGTCTATAGACATTTGTTTAAAATTGGCTCTAACTTCCTCTGAGAGCAATACTTCCTTGATACCCGCGGTTATTTCACGGATGTCTTTAAAAGCAGGGCCTATTTCGGTGAGAATCTGGTCAAGGTCCATGGGAGTTACTGTTTTGGCGATCATCTCCCCTGGGGCAAGAAATTCTTTGGCGTTTCCTTGTTTAATTTCAACGTACCGATCACCTAAAACCCCTTTGGTGCGTATAGCAGCGGTAGCATCTTTAGCGATTTTGATCCCATCCTGGATACGCATAATGACAAGAGCCCTGCCATCAGCTAAGCCAATGCTTGCCACTCGACCTATCTCCACACCTGCCATCTCTACGCGGGCCCCTGGGACCAGGCCCGAAACATTTTCAAACACCGCTTTAAGCGGATACCCCTTTTTGGCAAAAATCTTTTCTTCGCCCAGCTGAAGACTCATATATCCCAAGGCTAGCAAGGTAATGAGTACAAAAATGCCTACTTTTATTTCGGTGTTACTGTTCTTGTTCATCGCGTGCCTCCTTAAAACCTGTAGGCAAAGCCCTAATAAACTTTTGTACAAAGGGATGTTTAGAGTGTTTTATTTTTTCAGGGCTCCCTTCTTCAATAACTTTGCCTTCGTAAAGAAAGGCGATTTTATCTGCAATAGCAAAGGCTATAGGAACATCATGGCTAATCACCACACAGGTAAGATTAAGACGCTGCTGGGTTTCCTTGATGAGATTAGAAATACTTTCTTGCATAATAGGATCAAGGCCGGTAGTTGGTTCGTCAAAAAGTACGATTTCAGGGTCAAGGGCCAGGGCGCGCGCCAAAGCAACCCTTTTTTTCATTCCCCCAGAGAGCTCTGAAGGCATTTTGTCAATGGCCTTTAGAAGCCCTACCTGGGAAAGTTTCGTTTCTACCCTTGCCCTAATTTCGCGTTCAGAAAGCTTGGTGTGCTCCCGCAACGGAAAGGCTACGTTTTCGCCAACGGTAAGGGAATCAAAAAGGGCCCCTTCCTGAAAAAGCATCCCAAAACGCTTGCGGATCTCCATAAGCTCTGGCTCAGAGAGCCTGGTTATGTCTTTTCCGTCTATTAAGATTTGCCCTTTATCCGGACTAATAAGGCCGATGATATGTTTTAAAAGAACACTTTTTCCCGTACCGCTTGCTCCCATTATAAAAGTTATCTTCCCTTCAGGGATTTCTAGATTTACCCCTTGAAGGACTTTTTGCGGCCCAAAAGCCTTATGTAAGTCGATGATCTTTATCATGGTGTCCTCTAGTCAAACAAAAGCGAGGTAAGAATGTAGTCCGCAATGAGGATGCTTATCGAAGAAATAACCACCGCCTGTGTAGTAGCCCTACCAACACCTTCAGCCCCACCACGAGCATGATAACCTTTAAAACACCCAACCACCGCAAGGATAGCACCAAACACAAAAGCCTTATAAAGGCCATTGGCAATATCAGAAAGCTCGACCAATTCTTTCATTTTTGCAATATAAATGCCAGCATCTATATGCAAGAGAATTACCCCTACGAAATATCCCCCTGCAATGCCCACTACGTCGGCAAGCACCGTAAGAAGGGGAACCATCAAGATAGCAGCCCAAAGCCGGGGTACGACAAGATAATGAATAGGGTTAACAGCCATGACTTCAAGGGCGTCTATTTGTTCGGTAACCCGCATGGTGCCTATCTCAGCAGCCATAGCCGAACCCGCACGCGCGGTAACCATAAGCCCTGTTAACACAGGCCCAAGCTCACGCAAAAGAGAAAGGGCTACAGTGGCCCCTAAAAGGGTTTCGCCACCAAATTTGCGAAAGCCATAATATCCCTGGAGGGCGAGGACCATTCCAGAAAAAAGACCGGTTAGCACCACCACCAAAGTGGACTTAACCCCAACGAATTCCATCTGTTTAAGTAAGAGGCGAACTCTAAAAGGAGGGCGAAAAGTAAGCATCATGGCCTTAAAAAACATAAGGGCCATGCCGCCCATTTCCTGTATCATTACTATGGAAAAATGCCCCAACGCCCTTAAGGGGTTATACACTTGTGCCTCCCGGTTCAAGATGATTCTCTATTCTTGGCAGAAAAAATATGACACGTCAAACCAGATAAAAAATTGATTTTGATCAAACTACTTTTTATTTCGGTCAAAATATGTTCTTTCATCACTACCAGGAAATAGAACAGATTTAACCCACATGAATGATTGCTCACAACGAAAATGTGAAAAACGTCACAGGAAAGTGCCCGTGGCCTGTCCCCTTAAGATGTCCCCTTAAGATATTTTCATTTTCACAGGAATAGGATTCGTTCCCATTTTTCGAAACGAAAAAAATGGGAACAGATCCCGAGAGGCAGTGTTGATAAAGCTCATTGTGCGGGCAAGTACGTGCACCTTCATGGTAACGCTAATTTCTAACGATCTCTCCGTAAAGGAAGGAATCAACCGCCCTTTCAATTTTGACTCTGGCAATCTCACCAAGAAGAGAAGAATCAGCCTCAAAAAACACCGAAACATAATTGCGCGTAAGCCCCTCATACAAGCCTTGCTCTTTTACGTAGCGTAAGACCAGGACCTCGCGTTCACTTCCCAACTGTTCTCGCAAAAAGGCTTTGCGCTTGGCCTTTGAAAGCTCCTGTAATTTTTTGGCCCTGGCGGCTATTTTGTCTGGCGGAACCTGTGGCCAGCTAGCTGCCTTGGTGCCTGGCCTTGGCGAATAGGGAAACACATGAAGGTACGAAATGGGAAGGCTTTCAAGAAGCACAAAGGTCTTTGCAAAGTCTTCTTCCCTCTCTCCGGGAAATCCTGCGATCACGTCTGCGCCAATAGCAGCCTCAGGAAAAATTTTCTTAATTTTTTCCACCAGGGTCTTGAAATCAGCCGCCTGATAACGCCGCCCCATCTTTTTCAAAACCTCATCACTTCCACTTTGAAGAGAAATATGAAAATGAGGACAAAAACCTTTGGCCCGGGCAAGCAAATCCAAAAGTTCGTCTGAAATCTCAAGAGGCTCTAAAGAACTAAGCCGAAAACGCGGAACTTTTAATTTTTCGAGCAAAAGAACAATATCAAGAAGGCTTCTGGAGGGGCTTAGATCCCGGCCGTAAAGACCCAGATGGACGCCTGTGACCACTATTTCTTTGTATCCTGAGGCCAAATAGCGGCGCACCTGAGAACGTATTTCTTCTAAAGGAAGGCTTCGTGAAGGACCTCTAGCATAAGGAACGATACAATAGCTGCAAAACACGCTGCAGCCATCCTGAACTCGTAAAAAGGCCCTACGATGACCTAAAAAGCGACTAAGGGGGTAAGGCTCACATACACGGAGGTCCCTTGTGTCACTTACGCTGATAATAGTTTTTTCAAGGGGCAAAGAAAGAGATTCGATAATTTCAAGAAGTTTTGCCTTTTCTTGTTGCCCAAGGATAAGAACGGGCTCTTTGACAAGGTCTTTTAGTTCCTTTCCCGCCACCTGGGCATAACAACCACAGGCAACCACTAAAAGTGGCTTTTTTTTCAAAGCCCTTCGGATCAGTTGGCGGCTCTCATAGGCCGCCCGTGCCGTTACCGCACAGGTGTTTACAATGTAAATGTCTGCTTTTTCTTTGAAGGAGACTAACTTGTGGCCCTTTCTTTCAAAGGCTTCGCCTAAAGAAGCACTTTCAACCTGATTGACCTTGCATCCCAGAGTAGCAATAGCGACCCGAAACCTCATGAAAAAATTATACGCTAAAGCGGAAGATGATTACATCGCCATCTTTTACGATGTAATCTTTGCCTTCAAGGCGCACTTTGCCCAATTTTTGCGCGGCTTGATAAGAGCCCGCCCGAACTAAATCGTCGTAAGCTACTACTTCGGCCCTGATGAAACCGCGTTCCATATCAGAATGGATTGTTCCTGCGGCTTTTTGGGCAGTGGTACCCCTTGGAATAGGCCAGGCCCTTGATTCTTTTTCACCACCGGTGAAAAAGCAGATCAAATCAAGTATTTCAAAACTTTTGCGGATAAGAAGCGGAAGAGCTGGTTCTTCTAAACCGTACTCCTCCCGGAAGACCTCGGCTTCTTCAGGAGAAAGCTCTGCAAGGTCCGCTTCAAGACGCCCTTTGATGTGAATAGCATCTGCTCCTTCAGGAAGCTTAAGCTCCACTTCGGCGTTTTCTTCTCCAGTGTTAATTACCACTAATAACGGCTTTATGGAAAGGAACCCATAGCCCCTCATTATGGGGCTTTTTTGAAGAGCTTTAGAGACCCTTAAAGGCCTGCCTTCTTCTAGGAGTTTTTTGGCCTCACGAAGTTCTGTTAACTCCTCCTGAGAAACTCCAGCGCCTTTTTTGGCCTCCTTTTCCAGGCGTTCAAGGCGTCTTTCTACAATGGCAAGGTCCGAAAGAATGAGTTCTTCGTGAAGAATATCAAGATCCGCTTGTGGCTCAGGGGAAAGGCCGGCTAGCTCAAAATTACGCACCACCATGATCAAGGCGTCTGCAGGCTTAAGCTCATGAAGCATACGCTCAAGCTCTTTTCCTCTTCCTTCCCTTTCTCGCAAATCAAAAGACAAATCAAGGTATTGCACGGTAGCAGGGGTAATCTTTGCAGAAGAAAAAATATCGCTAAGAACTTTGAGTCTCGCGTCAGGAACTTTTACCACTGCCCGGGCAATCCCGCCTTTTTCTTCAACCTGCCCGGCAGCCTCACCAGCTGCTGCCCGAAAAATAGTAGTTTTACCGCTTTGAGGAAGTCCTATAATGCCTATCTTCATAGCGCTATTGGGTATGGCGCTGGCTGAAAGCCACCAGCTCTTCAAGCTTGTCTATGGCCTTGCCAGCCGACAGTATCTCCAAGGCCTTTTTAACACCAGCCTTAAGGTCTATAACTGCTTCAGCCGCATAAATAGCTGCCCCTGCATTAAGCGCCACCATGTCGCGCTTTGGGCCAGTTTCTTTTCCTAAAAGAATCTCTCTAATAATGCGAGCGTTTTCTTCAGCGTCCCCGCCAAGCAGTTCCTCTGGTTCTTCACAAAGCTCAAGGCCAACATCAGGTGGATCAACATAGTAAGTGGTGATACGGCCTTCTCTTAGCTCAGAAACTTTGGTTGAACCTGTGACCACGAACTCGTCGTAGCCGCCCTCACCAAAAACAACCAAAGCCCTTTTAGAACCAAGGGCATCCAAGGCAAAAGCCATTTTTTCCGTAAGGCGAAAGTCAGACACCCCAAGCACCTGGGTATTTGCTCCCGCAGGATTAAGAAGCGGCCCCACGAGATTAAAAATAGTACGCAAAGAAAGGGCCTTACGCACCGGGGCCACGTTTTTCATCGCCGGGTGATAAAGAGGCGCAAAAAGAAAACATATCCCGCAGGAGGAAAGACACTCTGCCGCCATTTCAGGGGGCATGTCAATCTTGACTCCCAGGGCCTCTAAGACATCGGCACTGCCGCATTTGCTGGAAACAGAACGATTACCGTGTTTGGCAACTTTGATGCCCGCAGCTGCAACCACAAAAGCCGCTGCTGTGGAGACATTGAACGTGCCCTTACGGTCTCCTCCTGTGCCGCAGGTGTCAACCAGGGGTTCTTCTGGAGGAACGTTGTGCGGCACTTTAAGGGCTGCCTTACGAAGTGTACGGGCAACTGCTGCAATCTCTTCCCAGGTTTCGCCTTTTACCTTAAGCCCCACCAAGAGCCCAGCAAGGACTCTTTCGTCAAAATCTCCCGTAACAATCTCTGCAAAAGCGGCTTCGGTCTCGTTAGGGCTTAGGTCTTTTCCTTCAGAAACTTTGATAAGTGCTTCTTTTAATTTGGACATAACGCTAGACCTTTTGCATGAAAAAATTAAGCGCCCCTTAGGGCGCTATTATCCATAACGCTTTTTCTAAAAACTGAAAAGAGGGCCTAAATATACATTTTGGAAGCCTTTTCTACAATGCGTTCGGCTTCAAGCCAGTCGTCTAAGGCTTTACCAGGTTCTTTGCCTCGCCTGAGATAAAGCTCATAAGCAATTTTTTCGATAAGTTCTTTTTTCATACGTTGTGCTTCTTCTGGAGGACCGATAAACTCAACCACGAGATTATCTTCTTTGGCTGATTGAACCTCTATGCCCTTTACTTCACCATTTTCGCGCAGGACGTATATCGCCCTGGGAGAGCGTAAAGTATGAACAAGATGTTCGGTATGTTCAACATCAACACCGCCAACGATTACTTCAACGTCTTTTTTCTTGGCTTCGTAAACCAGGCCAAGAAAAGGCATATCGCGACATACCTCATGGCCACCCACCAACACGCAAACAGGTCGAAATTGATGCTCGGCGTTAAACTTTTTTAAGAATTCCGGCCAGTCTTTCTTGAGGATTCTTTCTTTTTTCATTTTCACCACCCTCCTGCAGGGAAAATTAGAAAATTTCTTTCACTTTAAAAGATAAACAGATTTTAAAACATTTCCGCTATTTCAGGATATTTTTTATCAAAAAAAATCCTAATTTTTTAACAAAAAAACTTGCGCTAAAGGTATTGTGTTGCTACTTCGAAAAACAAATCCCTTTGGAGGGCAATCATGGCGGAAAGAATAGTCGTTATCGGAGCCGTGGCCGCAGGGCCTCGTGCAGCCTGCCGGGCCAAGCGCCTTAACCCTCAAGCCGAAGTGATCATGATAGACAAAGACGATCTCATTTCTTACGGCGGCTGCGGTATCCCTTATTACGTCTCAGGAGATATCCCCGACGAAAAAGAATTACGCCTTACGGCTTTTAAGATGCTTCGTGACGAAAAGTTTTT